>NZ_JARAVK010000360.1:0-7058 GCF_033792765.1 Streptomyces sp. PA03-6a
CCGAGATTTTTTTTAAGGGCCGCCCCGAGGCCACGGCCACCCCGCGCCCCGGCTCCTGGTCCGGGGTCCACCCCTCGGAGGGCTACCGCGTCGTCCTGCTGACCGCGGGCGACGACCGCCCCGCCAAGGCGCTGGCGACCGCGGTCAAGGAGTGGGCCGAGGCCGAGCACGTCGACCTCAGGACGGTCGTCACCGACCACCCCGCCGACCTCCTCTCCGACGTCACCCGGGCCCTCGACATGCATCCGGACCTCATCGTCAGTGCCGGCAACGACCTGATCGACCCCCTCGCCACGGTCACCCCGAACCACCTGTCCCAGCAGTTCCTCGTGGTGGGCGCGGAGTTGGCCGAGCCCACCGCCAACGTCACCGCCGTCGACTGGTCCGGCGCGTCGTTCCGCGGCGAGGGCCTGGGCATGTCCTCGACGTACGACCCCGCCACCTTCACCCCCGCCCGCTGCGCCGCGGCCGTCCGCGCCGGCGTCGCGGCCGTCCTGGGCGGTGTGACCGGGATCGTCCTCTGGCTCGACGAGCACGAGGGATAGCTCCCGGCGCCCATCCCCTGGCGATCCGCCGACGAGGCCCTGGCCCGGATCCTGCGCCGCCACGGCGCCACGCCCGGCGCGGTCCACGACGTCGACGCGGCCTGGCAGTCGTTCGCCGAGTTCCTCGCCATCGAGGTCGAGGGCCTCGAGGAGACCGACGGCGACGGCTTCGTCGCCGAATGGGGCCGGTGGGACTGGAACGACGACCTGCCCGCGCTCTCGTTCGGGCGGCTGCTCGCGGTCCACGACACCGGCGGCAACCGCGACGACCCCCACCGGCAACCCGAGTACTGGAAGGTGGAGCTGCAGCTCTGCTTCGCCGAGGATCCGGCGTGGGCCGAACTGGACGACCTGGGCCTCCAGGACACCGGATTCGACCACCACGCCATCGGCGCGCCCAGGACCGCCGCGCTCGCGGAGACGCTCCGCCTGATCCGGTCCTACCCGCAGCTGGCCGCCATGTGGCGGGCCACGCCCGTGCGCAGCACCGTCACCTTGGAGCGCGCGGGCTGATCGCGGGACGGGCGTACCGGCGGTCGCAGCTCTTGGCGCCACCTGGCGCCATCTGGCACCACGTGGCACCATCCGGCGCCATCCGGCGCCATCCATGGCGCATCGCGCGCACGTGGCGCCAACATGGCTCAGGTCACCGCCATCACGTTCCGCCAGGTCAGAGGGGTTGCGCCGCTGAGTGCGCACCATGCGGCGCCCTTCAGGCTTGCGCATGGCGCCAGAGTGGTGCCACTATGACGTCATGGACCTCACCCCGTATGTCGACACCCTCCGCCGTGAACTCGCGGTGGCCGCCGAAGCCGGCGGGGAGGATGCCCGCGAGCTGGCCGAGCGGCTCACCGCTCCGCTGGAGTCGGCGACCCGCCTGACCATGCTCAACGTGCTCTCCGCCGCGATGGACGAGATCACCCGCGAACTCGCCCCCGGCTCGGTCGACGTACGGCTGCGCGGGCTGGACCCCGACTTCGTGGTGACGCTGCCGCCCACCGGCGGCGGCCCCGCGGACCGGGTGGACGCGCCCGTCGAACCGCTCAAGGCCCCGGCCCCCGCCCCGGCCGAAGCCGACGAGGGCGGCACCGCCCGCGTCAACCTGCGCCTGCCGGCGCACCTCAAGGCCCGTGCCGAAGAGGCCGCCAACCGCGAGGGCCTGTCGGTCAACGCGTGGCTGGTACGGGCCGTGTCGGCCGCGGTCGACAGCGGCCCGCAGCAGCGTACGACCGAGAAGACCCGCACCATCGGACAGAGCTTCACGGGCTGGGTGCGCTAGCCGCGCCCACGCCCGCAGCCGCACCCGCTCCACGTCACCCACACCACGTCCCACCAGCGGGGACGACCCCAAGACCCAAGAGGACGGGACAGCCATGCCTTCTTTCGACACCCCCGAACCGATCTCCGTCACCGCCCACGTCGGCGCCGGTTCCATCCGGTTCGCCGCGGGCGACCGCCCCGACACCGTCGTCGAGGTGCTGCCCCGCGACCCGAAGCGGGACAAGGACGTACGGGCGGCCGGCCAGACCGAGGTCACCTACGCGAACGGCGCCCTGACCGTCAGGACCACGGAGCGCTACCTCATCGGGCCCAGCGGCGCCGTCGACGTGACGGTCGAACTGCCCACGGGCTCCCGCGTCAACGTGACCGGCTCCTGGACCCAGGTGCTCGGCGAGGGGCGGCTCGGCGAGGTCCGGGTGAAGACGTCGTCCAACGACGTCCGCTTCGACACGACCGGCCCGCTGCAGCTGACCGCCTCCCACGGCTCGATCACCGTCGACCGGATCGAGGGCACCGCCGAGATCACCACCAGCTCCGGCAGCCTGCGCGTCGGCACCCTCGACGGTCCCGCCGTCCTGAAGAACTCGCACGGCACCACGACCGTCGGCGCCGCGCTCGGCGAACTGCGGGTGCGCGGAGCCCACGGCAACGTCGACGTCGAGCGTGCCGAGAGCTCGGTCACGGCCACCGTCGCCCACGGCAACCTGCGCGTCGCCGAGGTCGCCCGCGGCACCGTCCAGCTGGAGACCTCCTACGGCGCCATCGAGGTCGGCGTCCGCGAGGGCACCGCCGCCTGGCTCGACGTCAGCTCCGAGCGCGGGCAGGTGCGCAACACGCTCACCGCGTCCGGGACCCCGGAGGCAACCGAGGACACCGTCGAGGTCCACGCCCGGACCCGCTGGGGCAACATCGACATCCGCCGCGCCCGGGTCTGAGCACCACGAACCCGACCCGCGCCGGCCCCCACCCACTTCAGCCTTCGAATGGAGGGCCCCGTGCCTTCATCTGTCATGCCCACGCCCAGGCAGGGCGACCGTCACGCCTCACCCGCCGCCATCTCCGCCATCGGTCTGCGCAAGTCCTACGGCGACAAGACCGTGCTCGACGGCATCGACCTGCGCATCCCGGCCGGATCCGTGTTCGCGTTGCTGGGTCCGAACGGGGCGGGGAAGACCACCGCGGTGAAGATCCTGTCCACGCTCGTCTCCGCCGACGGCGGGCAGGCCCAGGTCGCCGGCCACGACCTGGCCGGGGATCCGCAGGCGGTGCGTGCCGCGATCGGGGTCACCGGGCAGTTCTCCGCCGTCGACGGGCTGATCACCGGCGAGGAGAACATGCTGCTGATGGCGGACCTGCACCACCTGTCCAAGGCCGAGGGACGGCGGATGGCCGCCGCGCTGCTGGAACGCTTCGACCTCACCGAGGCCGCCGGCAAGCCCGCCGCCACCTACTCCGGCGGCATGAAACGCCGCCTGGACATCGCCATGACCCTGGTCGGCGACCCCCGCATCATCTTCCTCGACGAACCCACCACCGGCCTGGACCCCCGCTCCCGCCACACCATGTGGCAGATCATCCGCGAACTCGTCACCGGCGGCGTCACCGTCTTCCTCACCACCCAGTACCTGGAGGAGGCCGACGAACTCGCCGACCGGATCGCCGTCCTCCACAACGGCACCATCGCCGCCGAAGGCACCCCCGACGAACTCAAGCGCCTCATCCCCGGCGGCCACATCCGGCTGCGCTTCACCGACCCCACCGCCTACCAGCACGCCGTCACCGCCCTGCCCGGCGCGGCCCGCGACGACGACGCCCTGACCCTGCAACTGCCCAGCGACGGCAGCCAACGCGACCTGCGCACCCTGCTGGACCGGCTCGACGCCGGCGCCGTCCACGCCGACGAGCTGACCGTCCACACCCCCGACCTCGACGACGTCTTCTTCGCCCTCACCGGCGACACCGCCACCGTCCCCCACCAGCCCACGGAGGCCCTGCGATGAGCACCCCGACCCACGCCCTGCGCGACTGCTCCACCATGCTGCGCCGCAACCTCCTGCACGCCCGCCGCTACCCCTCCCTCACCCTCAACCTCCTCCTCACCCCGATCATGCTGCTCCTGCTGTTCGTCTACGTCTTCGGCGACACCATGAGCGCCGGCATCGCGGGCGGCGCCCCCGACCGCTCCGCCTACATCGCCTACCTCGTCCCCGGCCTGCTCCTGATGACCATCGGCAGCACGACCATCGGCACCGCCGTCTCGGTCTCCAACGACATGACCGAGGGCATCATCGCCCGCTTCCGCACCATGGCCATCCACCGCGGCTCCGTGATCGTCGGACACGTCATCGGCAGCGTCCTGCAATCCGTCCTGAGCGCCGTCCTCGTCGCCGCCGTCGCCGTCGCCATCGGCTTCCGCTCCACCCACGCCACCCCCCTGGAATGGCTCGCCGCCCTGGCCCTGCTCGTCGGCTTCGCCACCGCACTGACCTGGATCGCCGTCGGCATGGGCCTGGTCAGCCCCAATGCCGAGGCCGCCAGCAACAACGCCACCCCCCTGATCCTGCTCCCCCTGCTGTCCAGCGCCTTCGTCCCCCTGCACTCCATGCCCGGCTGGTTCCAGCCCATCGCCCAGTACCAGCCCTTCACCCCCGCCATCGAGACCCTCCGCGGCCTCCTCCTGGGCACCGGAATCGGGAACAACGCATGGATCGCCGCCGCCTGGTGCGCCGGACTCACCGTCCTCGGCTACCGCTGGTCCACCGCGAGGTTCAACAGCGCCGCCACCTCCTGATCCGGTGCACGCACCACGGCGGAGGGCCCCGCGCGGCGCGCGGGGCCCTCCGCCCGGGTTTCGCGTCCCCGCTCAGTCCGTGGTGAGGTGCGTATCCATCACCGTCACCAACTCCGCCCGCCGTGCCGTCCCCTTCGGGGCCCGGGTCTGGTCCAGCCGGAGCGCGGCGGCACGGCCGCGCAGGGACAGGGTCATGAGCTGGTTGCCGAACCAGGGGCCGCCCGTCTTGCGCCAGCGCAGCGACGGGGTGCCGGCGCGGCCGTGGCGGGCGAGGGCGCGGCCGAGGAGCCGGGCGGGGCCCGTCCAGGCGAAGCGGAAGGCAAGGCGCATGAAGCCGGGGATCGTGTTGTGGACCGGCGAACAGGTCAGCTGCAGCAGACGGGAGCGCAGCGGCGCACCGGGACGGTGGGCCTCGGCGGTGTAGGCGTGGTGGACGTCCCCGGACAGGACGCAGATCGTGGCGGGGGCTTCCGGGGCGTCGGCGGCGTCGGTGAGGAGCCCGGCGAGGGCGTCGAAGGAGTCGGGGAAGGCCGACCAGTGTTCGAGGTCGCCGGCCTGGCGCAGGCGTTCGCCGCGGTGCGTCCAGCGGTGGCCGCGGCTGCCGCCGCAGAGGGCGGAGCTCCACGCCTCGGCGTCGTGGACGGCGTGCGGGAGGAGCCAGGGCAGGGAGGTGCCGATGAGCAGGTGGTCGAAGCTGCCGTCGGGGCGGACGTTCTGGCGCAGCCAGTCGAGTTCCGCCGGGTCGAGCATGGCGCGGTCGTGCTCGTCCAGGACGCGGGCGGCGCGTGAGTCGACCATGAGCAGGCGGGTGCGCCCGAGGTCGCGGCGGTAACTCCAGCGGGTGTGCGCCGGGTCGGCCTCCACGCGTGCGGCGAAGGCGCGCAGGGTCTCCGTGCCGTCGTCGGCGGCGCGCACCGCGGCGAGGAGCTTGTCGGCGGCGAGTTCGGCGGGGGTGAGGTTGCCGAGGTGCTGGTGCACCCAGTACGAGGTGAGGCCGCTGGTGACGCGCTCGTGCCACCAGGCCGTCTCCCGCATGGTGTTGCGCCACGTGTGGGAGGTGTTCCAGTCGTCTATGACGTCGTGGTCGTCGAAGATCATGCAGCTGGGCACCGTGGACAGCAGCCAGCGGATGTCGGGGTCGAGCCAGGACTCGTAGTAGAGGTGGGTGTATTCCTCGTAGTCGGCGACCTGGTCCCAGGGCGGCTCGTTCAGGTCGCGGCGCCGGGCGAGCCAGCGGCGGGTGGCCGCGGAGGTCTCGTCGGCGTAGATCTGGTCGCCGAGCAGCAGCAGGAGGTCGGGACGGGGCGCGTCGCCGGAGCCGATGTGGTGGGCGAGGGTGTCCAGCGCGTCGGGGCCGATGGGGTCGGGTTCGTCCGGGGGCGGCGCGGCCCAGCGGCAGGAGCCGAAGGCGACGCGCAGCGGCTGTCCGTCCTCCCCGCCGTCCCCGTCGTGCCCGGCGGTGTGGATGGTGCTGGGCGGGTACGGGGAGCCGGGCAGCGGCCAGACCTGCTGCCCGTCGAGGAGGACGCGGTAGGGCGTGGAGGTCCCGGGGCGCAGCCCCGTCACGGTGACGATCGCGTAGTGGTGGCCCGCGATCTGCCAGGTGCGCTCGCTGCCGGTGGCCCCGTCCTCGCAGGCGACGGTCGCCGTGGCGGGGCGGTCCGCCTCGACCCACACGGTGGCCGTGTCCTCGTCCACGTATCTCAGCAGCGGGCCCAGGCGCAGTTCTGCCATGGCGGTCGGCCTTCCCTCCGTCGTCGTGAGTTGTGGACGTCGGAGGGAAGGCGTGAGTTCCCGGCCGCCGCCCGGGCCGCGGTCCCGGCGGCCGGGCGGGGCCGGGACGCGCGGTCAGCAGCCGCTGAGGACGCTGCTGAGCTTGCTCTTCTCGGCGGAGTCGACCGCCAGGCCGTAGTAGTACTTCACCTGGACCCAGGCGCGCACGTAGGTGCAGGCGTACGCGGTGCGGGACGGCATCCACGTGGCCGGGTCCTGGTCGCCCTTGGCCTGGTTCACGTTGTCGGTGACGGCGATGAGCTGCGGGCGGGTGAGGTCGTTGGCGAAGGCCTGCCGCTGGGAGGTGGTCCAGGCGGAGGCGCCGGAGTCCCAGGCCTCGGCGAGGGGCACGAGGTGGTCGATGTCGAGGTCGGACGCGGCGGTCCAGGTGGCGCCGTCGTAGACGGAGTACCAGCTGCCGCTGGTGGCGGCACAGGAGGAGTCGGTGACCACGCCGCTGCCGTCGCGCTTGAGCACCGTCTCACGGGTGTTGCAGGCGCCGCTGATGGTGATCCAGTGGGGGAACAGGTCGCGGTTGTAGCCGGTGCGGTTCTCGGTGGCGACCCTGAGCGAGGCCAGGTAGGTGCGGGCGGTGGCGGCGCTGACGGGGGTGGGGAGCGCCGCCACCGCCCGCACCTACCTGGCCTCGCTCAGGGTCGCCACCGAGA
>NZ_JARAVK010000361.1:0-7056 GCF_033792765.1 Streptomyces sp. PA03-6a
GCCCCGCACGCGCCTCCGCTGCCGCGCCCCGGCGTCGCAGCGGACGGCGGCTGGGCGCTCCCCGCGGACGCCACGGGCCAGTGGACGCTGCCCCTCACCCCGGACGGCGCCGCCGGCGAGTCCGGTGAGTACGGCTTCCCGCCCGTCTCCGCCCCCGCGCCGGACGGCGCCGCCGAGGAGTTCCGGTCCGAGCCCGCCCCCGGCGAGGACACCGCGCACCCGCAGGAGCCCGCGGCCGACCTCGGCGCGGACCTCGCCGCCGAAGAGCCCCCGGCGGGGGAGGAGGCGGCCGAGGAGCCCGGCGACGGGCCCGACGCCGACGCGCACAGCGAGCACCCGGTGGACTCCTACGTCCTCAACGTCAACGGCACCGACCGGCCCGTCACCGACGCCTGGCTCGGCGAGTCCCTGCTGTACGTGCTGCGCGAGCGCCTCGGCCTCGCCGGTGCCAAGGACGGCTGCGAGCAGGGCGAGTGCGGCGCGTGCTCGGTCAAGGTCGACGGCCGCCTCGTCGCCTCCTGCCTCGTGCCCGCCGCGACCGCCGCGGGCAGCGACATCCGCACCGTCGAGGGGCTGTCCGCCGACGGCGGGCCCTCGGACGTCCAGCGCGCGCTGGCCGAGTGCGGGGCCGTGCAGTGCGGTTTCTGCATCCCCGGCATGGCGATGACCGTGCACGACCTGCTCGAGGGCAACCACAGCCCGACCGAGCTGGAGACCCGGCAGGCCATCAGCGGCAACCTCTGCCGCTGCTCCGGGTACCAGGGCGTCCTGGAGGCCGTGCGCCAGGTCGTGGCCGAGCGCGAAGAGACCGCGGAGGGCGCCGCGGACGACACCGCCGGCGACCCGGCCGACGGCATCCGCGTCCCGCACCCGCGCCCCTCCTCCGGAGGCCCGGCGTGAGCACCCCGGACCTCCTGAACCGGCACCACCTCCCCCCTCGCGGCAGCGAAAGGTACGCGCGATGACGGGCCCCGACGCCGCGACGGCCACCCCGGCCGTGGGCACCCCCGCGACGGTCGCGACCGGCGCCGCCGAACAGCAGTCCCCACCGCAGGGCATCGGCGCGTCCCTGCCCGCCACCGACGGGATGGCCAAGGCCCAGGGGACGTACCCCTACGCCGCCGACCTGTGGGCCGAGGGCCTGCTGTGGGCGGCCGTGCTGCGCTCCCCGCACCCGCACGCCCGCATCCTGTCCATCGACACCTCCGAGGCCGTCGCGCTGCCCGGCGTACGGGCCGTGGTGACCCACGAGGACGTCCCCGGCGACGCGATGCACGGCCGGCGGGTCGCCGACCGTCCGGTCTTCGCCAAGGACACCGTCCGGCACCACGGCGAGGCCATCGCCGCCGTGGCCGCCGACCACCCCGACACCGCCCGGCTGGCCGCCGCCGCCATCCAGGTCGAGTACGAGGTCCTGGAGCCCGTCATCGACCCCGAGCGGGCCTTCTCGGCGCCCCCGCTGCACCCCGACGGCAATCTGATCCGGCACATCCCGCTGCAGTTCGGCGACCCGGACGCCGTCGGCGAGGTCGTCGTCGAGGGCCTGTACCGGGTCGGCCGCCAGGACCCGGCCCCGGTCGGCGCCGAGGCCGGACTCGCCGTGCCCCGCCCCGACGGCGGCGTCGAGCTGTACGTCGCCTCCACCGACCCGCACACCGACCGCGACCTGGCCGCCGCCTGCTTCGGCCTGGAGCAGGACCGCGTCAAGGTCGTCGTCACCGGCGTGCCCGGTGCGATGGGCGACCGCGAGGACTCCGGTGTGCAGATCCCGCTCGGGCTGCTGGCGCTGAAGACCGGCTGCCCGGTGAAGTTCGTGGCCACCCGCGAGGAGTCCTTCCTCAGCCACAGCCACCGCCACCCCACGCTGCTGCGCTACCGCCACCACGCGGACGCCGAGGGACGGCTGGTCAAGGTCGAGGCCCAGGTGCTGCTGGACGCCGGCGCGTACGCCGACACCTCCGCCGACGCCCTGGCCGCGGCCGTCGCCTTCGCCGCCGGCCCCTACGTCGTGCCGCACGTCTTCGTCGAGGGCTGGGCGGTGCGCACCAACAACCCGCCCTCGGGCCACGTCCGGGGCGAGGGGGCGATGCAGGTCTGCGCGGCCTACGAGGGCCAGATGGACAAGCTCGCCGCCAAACTCGGCCTGGACCCGGCCGAGATCCGCATGCGCAACGTCATGGCCACCGGCGACCTGCTGCCCACCGGCCAGACGGTCACCTGCCCGGCGCCCGTCGGCGAACTGCTCAAGGCCGTGCGCGACACCGACCTGCCGCCGCTGCCCATGGACGACGACGAGTCCGAATGGCTGCTCCCCGGCGGCCTGGAGGGCGCCGGCGAGCCGGGCGCGGTGCGCCGCGGCGTGGGCTACGCGCTCGGCATGGTCCACATGCTCGGCGCCGAGGGCACCGACGAGGTCTCCACCGCCACCGTGCGCGTCCACGACGGCGCCGCCACCGTCATCTGCGCCGCCGTCGACACCGGCCAGGGCTTCGCCACCCTCGCCCGGCAGATCGTGCAGGAGGTGCTCGGCGTCGAGGACGTCCGCGTCCTGCCGTCCGACACCGACCAGCCCCCGGCCGGCGCCGCCGCGCGCGGCCGCCACACCTGGGTCTCCGGCGGCGCCGTCGAACGCGCCGCCAAGATGGTGCGCACCCAGCTGCTGCAGCCGCTCGCCGGGAAGTTCGGCATGTCGGCGGAGCTGCTCTCCATCGCCGACGGCAAGATCACCTCGTACGACGGGGTGCTCTCCACCACCGTCGAGGAGGAGCTGGCCGGCAAGGAGCTGTGGGCCACCGCCCAGTGCCGCCCGCACCCCACCGAGGGGCTCGACGACACCGGCCAGGGCGACGCCTTCGTGGGCCTCGCCTTCTGCGCCGTGCGTGCCGTGGTCGACGTCGACATCGAACTCGGCGCGATCCGGGTCGTGGAGATGGCCGTCGCCCAGGACGTCGGCCGGATCCTCAACCCCGCGCAGCTGTTGGCCCGCATCGAGGCCGGGGTCACCCAGGGCGTCGGCATGGCCCTCATGGAGGACCTCCGCGCGCCGCGCGGCGTCATCAAGCGGCCCAGCCTGACCGGCTATTCGCTGCCCACGGCGCTCGACGCGCCCGCGATCCGCGTGGTCCGGCTCGTCGAGGAACGCGACGTGCTCGCCCCCTTCGGCGCCAAGGCCGCCAGTGCGGTCCCCGTCGTCGTCTCCCCGGCCGCCGTCGCCTCAGCCGTCCGCGCGGCCACCGGCCGCCCGGTCAGCCGGCTGCCCATCCGCCCCCAGCACGCGGTGGCCCGCCCCCTGGGCTGACGCCCCGCCATCCACGATCAAGGGCCCGGTCCGTGCGGACCGGGCCCTTCATGTGGAGGTCGTGGCCGTTCTCGGAGCGGGGTGTGCAGTGGCTCGTGGACGAGTGCGAACCACGGTGTGGGCAAAGTGCCCCGGCCACGCGAGCGACAGCTCACGACACGCTAATTTGGGGCACCCCCAAGGCAGAGGAGAGCCCCGTGGGCAAGGTGGTCATGTACAGCTCGGTGTCGGTGGACGGCTTCGTCGCGGACGAGAACGACCGGCCCGGACCGCTGTTCGACTGGCTGTCCAGCGGTGACGTCCCGTTGGACGAGAGCGGCGTGCTGAAGGTGTCGCAGACGTCCTACGACTACACCCGGCCGTACTGGGACCGGATCGGAGTCACGATCGTCGGCCGCCACGTCTTCGACCTGACGGACGGCTGGGACGGGAAGCCGCCGGGCGGGATCGACCACGTGGTCGTCGTGACGCACCGGCCGGCGCCCGAGGGCTGGGACCCCGAGGCACCGTTTCACTTCGTCGACGGCGTCGGGGCAGCCGTGGCCAAGGCGCAGGAGCTTGCGGGTGACCGCATGGTCGAGGTCGCCGCCGGCGACGTCGGTGGCCAGGTGCTTGCCGCGGGCCTGATCGACGAGGTGCGCATGGACGTCGTACCCGTCGTGTTCGGGTCCGGCAAGCGCTACTTCGGGTCGGTCCACGCGCAGCACCTGTTGGAGGATCCTGACGTGGCGATCCAGGGCAACCGGGTGCTTCACCTGCGCTATCGGGTGCGCCGTTGACCGTTTCCTTTCCCTGGTCAAGGCAGAAGAGGCCGTGGCGGGAATCGAACCCACGTAACTCGATTTGCAGGTTTGCCTGGAGTGGTGAGGACTTCCGCCATGGCGGTTCGGGTGGGTTCACGCCGGTCCAATGAGTGGTTCCGCTCACTCCTTGCGGACGCGTGTGAACTCCGGTGCACGCCCGTGAATGAGACGGAAACTGAGACGGACCCGTGAGGCGCATGGGGGCGGGACTTATCCCTGGTGCTCACCTTCGGGGCGTCACTTACGAGTGTCTGAGTACTCGTGGTGCTGGGCTCTCGTGTCTGGCACGGTGTAACGGAGGTCTCGGGGGTGTGGGTATGGCGCGTCGGCGTGGTGCACGGGTGGGGTCGGGGGTGGCGGGTGCTGCCGCGTTGGTGACGGCGGTGCTGGGGCCGGTAACCAACTATGCGAGTGCGGCGGTGCCGGGGTGGGCTTCGCATGCGTGGGTGGTGTGGCCGGTGTTCGGGGTGCTAGTGGTCGTCAGCGTTGGGTTGCTGCTTTGGGGGCGGCGCCTGGACGGCGGGGCGTCTTCGGTGCGGCTGACGCCGGTGGACGGGTTGGCCGGGTTCCGGCACGGCTCGCTGCGGCGCCAGCATGTGGAACAGGTGCGCGGCCGCGAAGCGGAGTTGGCTTTCCTGACGGGGATGCTGCGTCGGATGCCGGGCAGGTTTGTCGTGGTGTGTGGGGCCGGGGGGCTCGGCAAGACGACGCTGGCTGCGCAGCTCGCGGCCCTGGCCGAGGAAGACGGCTGGTCGGTGTTCTGGGTGCGGTGGCGCAACGGCGTGGACCTGGCGCAGCAATTGACACAGGTGGCGGTGGCGTGTGGGCTTCCGGAGGTGGATCTGGAGTCGGCTCGGGCCGGGCAGGAGAACTTGCCGGATGCGGTCTGGCGGCAGCTGGAGTCCTCGCGGCGGTGGTTGGTGGTGCTCGACAACGTCGACGAGCCGCAGGCGGTCGGCCCCGGCGATGAGTCGGTGGCGCACTACCGGGGATGGATCCGCCCGCACGGTGGCGGTCTGCTGCTGGTGACCAGCCGGGACACCAGCACGCGGACCTGGGGACCGCTCGCAGAGCTGCTGCGGTTGGAGCCGCTGGCCGTTCCGGACGCGGGCCAAGTCCTGCTGGATGCGGCACCGCGGGCCGGCACTCCGGAGCAGGCCCGGGAGCTGGCGGGCCGCCTGGGTGGGTTTCCGCTGGCCCTGCACGCGGCTGGTTCCTACCTCTCCACGGCCACCAGCCGCTACCGAACTTTCGACCAATACCGCCAGGCCCTGGACGCTGAGCTGCCCACGCTCCTGGGCGCGCAGCACCCCGATGCTTCTGATCCGGACGTCGCTCGCACTGTGGTGCGTCATACCTGGGAGGTGTCTCTCGACCAGCTCACGGCGGAGGGCAACCTGCTGGCCCGCCCACTGTTGAGGGTGCTGTCCCTGCTGGCCCCGGCACCCGTCCCGCTGTCTCTGCTGACCCCTGGCTTGCTGACGGCCGTGACAGGTGAGGCGGTCACTGTTGTCGGCCTGGAGGCGGCACTTGCCGGTCTGCACCGCTATGGCCTTCTTGGTCTGCCCGAACCCACCACCGCACTGGAGGTAGCACAGGAGGACAGTTCCCAGGTGGTGCTGCATCCCCTGGTCCGGGAAATCAGCGCCCTCGCGCTCACCTCTGAGACCACCGAACCCGCCCGGTGGCACCGAGCCCTGACCGACCGGCTGACCGAAGCCGTCCACGACGTTGCGGGAGCCAGGCGCCCCGGCTGGCCCACCGCTCGCCTCCTGGCCCCACACCTGCCGCTCCTGCTAGAAGCCAGTGCCCCAGAGACGCTTACCGACGCCCGCGACACAGTTACAACTCTTGCCGACGTACTCAACGACGCTGGCGCCTACGCACCCACGCACGCTCTACATCAACAACTCCTAGACACACACCGCCGCCTTCTGGGCCCCGACCACCCCGACACCTTGGGCTGCCGCAACGACCTAGCGCTTGCCCTGCGCGGGATGGGTGAGTATGCGCAGGCGGTCGACCTGCACCGGCAGATCCTTGAGGACTGCACACGGATCCTGGGCCCCGACCACCTCGACACCCTGAGCTGCCGCAACAATCTCGCCTGGGCCTTGCAGGGGATGCGTGAGTATGCGCAGGCGGCCGACCTGGACCGGCAGACCCTTGAGGACCGCACACGGATCTTGGGCCCCGATCACCCCGACACCCTGGGCACCCGCAACAACCTGGCTGGCGCTCTGTTCGGGATGGGTGAGTATGCGGAGGCAGTCCACCTGCACCGGCGGATCCTTGAGGACCGCACACGGATCTTGGGCCTCGATCACCCCGACACCTTGACCAGCCGCAACAACCTCGCTCTTGCTCGGGCCGGGATGGGTGAGTACGCGCAGGCGGCCGACCTCGACCGGCAGACCCTTGAGGACCGCACACGGGTCCTGGGCCCCGATCACCCCGACACCCTGAGTACCCGCAACAACCTCGCCCTCGCCCTGTACGCGATGCGTGAATATACGGAGGCGGTCGACCTGCACCGGCGGACCCTTGAGGACAGCACACGGATCTTGGGCCCCCTCCACCCCGACACCCTGGGCTGCCGCAGCAACCTAGCCCTTGCCCTGGTCAGGATGGGTGAGTACGCGCAGGCGGTCCAGCTGGACCGGCAGACCCTTGAGGACCGCACACGGGTCCTGGGCCCGGACCACCCCGACACCCTGAGCAGCCGCAACAACCTAGCCCTTGCCCTGGGCAGGATGCGTGAGTACACGCAGGCGGTCCAACTGCACCGGCGGACCCTTGAGGACCGCACACGGATCCTGGGCCCAGACCACCCCGACACCCTCCGCAGCCGCAACCTGAAGCTTCCCCTCGATGTTGGACACCTGGAGACTGGGACGTGAGGTTCCAGAGGAAGTAGTGGCCAGGTGGGAAGTAAGAGCAACCGCAGCAGGCGGT
>NZ_JARAVK010000362.1:0-7049 GCF_033792765.1 Streptomyces sp. PA03-6a
GGCTGGGGGAGGGCGGCGGGCGGGAAACCCCCAACCGCAACGACAACGGCGCCGCACCTGCACATGGACGCCCCGACCGTGTCAAGCCACGAAATGAAGGGGCGTGACCGGGAGCGGGCACGCACCGCCTACTGGAGGGAGTCCAGATAAGCGGGCCGCACAGGCGGCCTCCGCCCGAGGGGAACTCCCATGCCGCACAAGATCCTGACCCGCCGCTTCTTCGCGCTCGCCGCCGCCTCCGCCTTCGTGACGGGTGGCGCGCTGCTGCCCACGACCGCGTTCGCCGATGACTCCGGGTCGTACTCGACGCTCCTCCACACCGACGACATGAGCCAGGACGGTTCCGGCGGCTGGGACGCGGATCACTGGGACCCGGGCCGCGGTGACCACGACGGGGACGGCTACGGCGGCGGCATGGACACCGACGACGACTGGCGCACGCACCCCGTCTGCTTCGCCGCCCCCTGCGAGCTGTGAGGCCTACTGGGCCTCGGGGGCCGGTGCCCGGCCCCCGAGCGCAGCGAACTGCACCGCGAGGCCGTCGACGAGGGCGCGCAGGCCCGTCTCGAAGGCGCCCTCGTCCACCTGCTGCTGCCGTTCCGCGAGCAGGTGGGCCTGCCCGAGGTGCGGGTAGTCCGCCGGGTCGTACGCCGAGGGGTCGTCGACGAACCCCCGCGCGAAGGACCCCAGCGCAGACCCCGCCACGAAGTACCGCATGAGCGCGCCCACGCGGGTGGCGTGGGCCGGGGGCCATCCGGCGGCGGTCATGCCGCCGAAGACCGCGTCGGCCATGCGCAGGCCTGCCGGACGGCGGCCCGGGCCCTGCGCGAGGAACGGGACGATCTGGGGGTGGGCCGCGAGCGCGGCGCGGTAGGAGCGGGCCCAGGCGAGCAGGGCGTCGCGCCAGTCGCGGCCGTCGTCGAACATGGAGAGGTCGACCTCGCCGACGACCGCGTCGGCGACCGCGTCCAGGATCCCGTCCTTGGTCGTGAAGTGGTTGTACAGGCTCGGCCCGCTGACGCCGAGCTCCGCCGCGAGACGGCGCGTGGAGACGGCCTGCAGTCCCTCCCCGTCCACGAGCGCGAGTGCCGTGGCGACGATGCGTTCGCGGCTGAGCAGGGGCTTGCGGGGGCGGGCCATGCGGCACATAGTAGAGGCTGCCGCCAGGAAACTAGCAGTGATAATTTAAAGCCGAACCGAGGTGCGCCGTGAATCTTGAGCTGTCCGAGGAGCAGGCCGCGGTCCGCGCGCTGGCCGCCGAGTTCGCCGAGCGCGAGATCGTGCCGCACGCGGCCGCGTGGGACCGGGCGGAGGGCGTGGACCGGGGCATCGTCAAGAAGCTGGGTGCCGTGGGCTTCCTCGGGCTGACCATCCCGGAGGAGTATGGCGGCTCGGGCGGCGACCACCTGGCGTACTGCCTGGTCACCGAGGAGCTGGGGCGCGGGGACTCGTCCGTGCGGGGGATCGTCTCCGTCTCGCTCGGGCTGGTGGCGAAGTCCGTCGCCCACTGGGGCACGGAGGAGCAGAAGCGGGCCTGGCTGCCCCGGCTGGCCTCCGGCGAGGCGGTGGGCTGCTTCGGGCTGACCGAGCCCGGCACCGGCTCGGACGCCGGCAGCCTGACCACGCGGGCCCGGCGCGAGGGCGGCGACTACGTGATCAACGGCGCCAAGATGTTCATCACGAACGGCACCTGGGCGGACGTGGTCCTGCTCTTCGCCCGCACCAACGACCTCCCCGGCCACAAGGGCGTCAGCGCTTTCCTCGTGCCCACCGGCACCCCCGGCCTCTCCCGGCACGAGGTGCACGGGAAGCTGGGGCTGCGCGGCCAGGCCACGGCGGAGCTGGTGCTGGAGGACGTGCGCGTGCCGGCCTCGGCGATGCTCGGGCCGGAGGGGAAGGGCTTCTCGGTGGCGATGTCCGCCCTGGCCAAGGGCCGCATGTCGGTCGCCGCCGGGTGCGTGGGCATCGCGCAGGCGGCGCTGGACGCGGCCGTGGGCTACGCCAAGGACCGCGTGCAGTTCGGCAAGCCGATCGCCGCGCACCAGCTGGTGCAGGAGCTCCTCGCGGACATCGCCCTGGACGTGGACGCGGCCCGGCTGCTGACCTGGCGGGTCGCCGACCTCATCGACCGGGGCCGGCCCTTCGCGGCGGAGTCGTCCAAGGCGAAGCTCTTCGCGAGCGAGGCCGCGGTGCGCTGCGCCAACAACGCGCTGCAGGTCTTCGGCGGCTACGGCTACATCGACGAGTACCCCGTGGGCAAGCTGCTGCGGGACGCCCGCGTGATGACCCTCTACGAGGGCACGAGCCAGATCCAGAAACTGCTGATCGGCCGGGAGCTGACGGGGATCGCGGCCTTCTGACGGGGCCGCCCGGCGCCGACCGACCGCTCGGTATCTAAGCGCTTGCTCAGCGTCCATGTAGGGTGTCCGCCATGGACGTGGAGGCGGAGCAGTCGGAGCGGACCGAGGCGTGGACCGGCATCACCCCTGATGCCGCCAGGCGGCTGGTGATCGCCGCGGTCGAGGCGTTCGCGGAGCGCGGCTACCACGCGACGACCACGCGCGACATCGCGGGCCGGGCCGGCATGAGCCCCGCGGCGCTCTACATCCACTACAAGACCAAGGAAGAGCTGCTCTACCAGATCAGCGTGGTCGGGCACCGGCTCTCCCTCGGGCTGCTCCAGGACGCCGCGAACGGCGGGGGCGGCCCCGCCGAACGGCTGGCCACGGCCGTGCGCTCCTTCGTCCGCTGGCACGCGGAGCACCACACAACGGGCCGAGTCGTGCAGTACGAGCTCGGCGCCCTCGGCCCCGAGCACTACACCGAGGTGGTGGAGCTGCGCCGGGAGAGCGAGGCCGCGGTCCGCTCGGTCATCCACGACGGCGTGCAGGCCGGGGACTTCGACGTGCCGGACGTCTCCGGGACGACCGTCGCGCTGCTGTCGCTCTGCATCGACGTGGCCCGCTGGTTCAACCCCGGCGGGCGCCGGACGCCGGACGAGATCGGCGCGCTGTACGCCGATCTCGCCCTGCGCATGGTCGGGTACGCGCCCCGTCAGAGGTAGAAGCGGACGACCGTCTCGGCCACGCACACCGGCTTGTCGCCGCCCTCCCGCTCCACGGTGATCGCCACGACGAGCTGGGCACCGCCGGGCACCTCGCTCACCTCGGCGATCCGGCCGCCGGCCCGCAGCCGTGAGCCGACCGGCACGGGGGAGGGGAAACGGACCTTGTTCACGCCGTAGTTGACGCCCATCTTCACGCCCTCGACCCGCAGCAGCTCCGGGGTGAGGGACGGGATCAGCGACAGCGTCAGGTAGCCGTGCGCGATGGTGGTGCCGAAGGGGCCCTCGGCAGCCTTCTGCGGATCCACGTGGATCCACTGGTGGTCCCCGGTGGCGTCCGCGAACAGGTCGATCCGCTTCTGGTCGACCTCCAGCCAGCCGGTCGTCCCGAGGTCCTCCCCGATGGCGTCCTTCAGTTCGCCGACCGAGGTGAAGATCCTGGGCTGTCCCATGTCATGCCTCCCGTACTGTCCAAGCGCTTGCTCAGCATGGTCTCCGCGGAGGATCCGTGTCAACGCCCCGCACCCGGCGCGTATCAAGGGCCGTTCATCTGGTTTGTGACTATCTTTCATCTGCGTATGCCCCTGTTCGCGCCGGTGGAGGAGACGGAAGTGGCCGAGGCCCCCACGGAGACCAGCCCGTCCGACTGGCACCCGGTGGAGGTCCGAAGCGGCGGCCGCACCCCCTCCCCGGCGGCCGTCCGCACCGTCCTGCTGCGCCCCGCGACCTGGCCCCAGAGCTGGCTCGCCCTCGCCGTCTACTGGCTGGCCAGCCGGGTGGTCATGCTGGCCCTGCTGCGCAGCGGGCAGGGCGACATCGCCCGCGAGGTGCACTTCCTCTACCGCCACTGGAGCGAGGGCTTCACGCACGGGACCTTCCCCGTGGGCGACGTGACCTGGCAGTACCCGCCCGGGGCCGCGCTGGTGATGCTCGCCCCGGCGCTGCTGCCCGGGCTCAGCTACCTGCAGGGCTTCGTCCTGCTGTCGCTCGCCGCCGACGCCGTCGTCCTGCTCCTCCTGCTGCGGGCCGGGACCGGCCGGCCCGGACGCAGCACGGCCGGTGCCTGGCTGTGGGCGCTCGCCCTGCCGCTGCTGATGCAGCTGCCCTACGCCCGGTACGACCTGATGGTCACCGTCGTCGCCGTCGGCGCGCTGCTCGCGCTGCCCGCGCGGCCGCGGCTCGGCGGCGCGCTCGCCGGGCTCGCCGCCCTGATCAAGCTCTGGCCCGTGCTGACCGTGCTCGGCACCCCCCGCGGCCGGACCACCCGGCAGACCTGGACCGCGCTCGCCCTGTCCGCCGGCGGGCTGCTGCTGGTGCTGTGCACCGCGTTCCGCGGCGCCCTCGGCTTCCTGTCAGCGCAGCACCACCGCGGGGTCGAGATCGAGTCCCTCGGCGGCACCTTCCTGCACGTCGCCGAGATGTTCGGCTGGCCGGGGCGCGTGGTCGCGCACTACGGGTCGTTGGAGTTCACCGGCCCGTACGTCGCCGAGATCACCACCGCCTCCCTGCTGCTCACCGGGATCGCCCTGGTGTGGCTGCTGATGTGGCGCGTGAGGGCGGCCCGTTGGACCCCGGCCACGCCGTACGACGCGGCGCTGACCGCCGTGCTCCTGTTCACCGTCACCAGCCGGGTCATCAGCCCCCAGTACCTGGTCTGGCTGATCGGCCTCGGCGCGGTCTGCCTCACCATGCGGCAGACCACCCAACGGCCGGTCGCCGCGCTGGTGCTGCTCGCCACCGCCGTCACCACGGTCGACTACCCGCTGTTCTTCACGGACGTCACCGCCGTCACCTGGCAGGGCGCCGCCATCGTCGCCGTCCGCAACGCGCTGCTGGTCGCCGCCGCGCTCGTCTCCTGCGTCCGGCTGTGGCGGACCAGCGTCCCGCACCGCAAGTAGAGTCGGGACGTGGCGAGGATCCCGGGCGAGCACCGCGAACTGACCGTCGGCCAGCTGAGCGGGCGCAGCGGGGCCGCCGTCTCCGCGCTGCACTACTACGAGGCCCAGGGCCTGATCCGCAGCCGCCGCACAGCCGGCAACCAGCGCCGCTACGCCCGCGACACCCTGCGCCGCGTCGCCTTCATCCGGGCCTCCCAGCGGGTCGGCATGCCGCTCGCCGCGATCCGCGAGGCGCTGGACGGCCTGCCCGAGGGCCGCACCCCGGACCGGGCCGACTGGGCCCGGCTCTCCGCGGGCTGGCGGGCCGAACTCGACGCCCGCATCGACCGGCTCACCGCGCTCCGGGACAGCCTCGACGACTGCATCGGCTGCGGCTGCCTCTCCCTGGACCGCTGCGCCCTGTCCAACCCCGGCGACACGCTCGGCGACCAGGGACCGGGCGCGCGGCGGCTGCTCGGTACGGAGCCGCCGCCGCGCCCCGCCCCCGCTACCAGATCGCGGGCCTGCGGCCGGCCCACGGACGGGCCGCCTCCAGCTGCGCCGACAGCGAGATGAGCGTCGCCTCGTCCCCGTAACGGCCGCCGAACATCACACCGATCGGCAGCCCCTCCTCCGTCCAGTGCAACGGCACGTTCACGGCCGGCTGGCCGGTGGCGTTGAAGATCGGGGTGAACGGCGTGTAGACGGCCAGCCCCGCGAACTCCGCCGCCGGGTCGTCGTCGTCCCGCAGGCCCGCGCTCCCGACGAACGCCGGGGGCTGCGCCAGCGTCGGGGTCAGCACCAGGTCGTACGAGGACAGCAGCGCGTCCGCGATCAGCTGCCCCAGCGCCCGGAACGCGTACAGCGACGCCGCGAAGTCCGGGCCGCTCACCTTGCCGCCCTCGGCACGCAGGTGCCGCGTGAGCGGCATCAGCAGCTCCTCCTGTTCCGGCGCCACCGGGTAGACGGTGGCCATCACGCCCCACACCCGGGTGAAGGCGTGCAGGATCGCGTCGTCGACGGGCAGTTCGATCTCGTCCACCTGGTGTCCGAGCCCGCGCAGCAGTTCCGCGGTCCCCTCGTACGCGGCGCGGCAGTCCGGGTGCAGTTCGACCCCGGGCACGGGCGGCCGCGGCAGCCCCACCACGCGCAGCGCTCCCGGCTCACGGGTGACGTACGAGGAGAAGGACTCACCGGGCGGCAACGACGGCGCGCTGTACGGGTCGCCCGGCATCGGGCCCGCCAGGACGTCGAGCAGGGCCGCCGCGTCCGCGACCGTACGGGCTATCGGGCCGCTGCCGCTCAGACCGCTCACGTCGTGCTGCACCGGGCCCGCGCTGACCCTTCCGCGGCTGGGCTTGATGCCGAACAGTCCGCAGACGGAGGAGGGGATGCGGATCGAGCCGCCGCCGTCGCTGCCCTGCGCGACCGGCGCGAGCCCCGCGGCGACCGCGGCCGCCGCCCCGCCGCTGGAGCCGCCGGCGGACCGCTCCAGGTCCCACGGGGTGCGGGCGGGCGGGGCGAGCTTGTTCTCGGTGTAGCAGGGCAGCCCGAACTCCGGGGTGTTGGTCTTGCCCAGCAGGACCGTCCCGGCCGCGCGCAGTTTGGCGGCGACGTGGTCGTCGACGTCCGGCACGTGGTCGGCGTACGCCTGCGAGCCGAGGGTGCAGCGCACGCCGGCCACGAAGTTGAGGTCCTTGACCGGGACCGGGACGCCGTGCAGCGGCGACAGCTGCCCTTGGCGGTCCTCGCGGCGGGCCGCGAGCGCCTCCGACTCGGCGTCGGCGGCCTGCTTGCGGGCGATCTCCGGGGTCACGGTGATGAACGCCCCGAGGGTGTCGTTGTGCCGGTCGACGCGGTCCAGATAGTGCTCGGCGAGCTCTGTCGGGGAGACCTCCCCGGCCTTGATCGCGTTCCCCTGCTCCAGCGCCGTCAGATCGTGCAGCTCCGCCATGTGCCGGTCCCGTCCCGTCGCGCGAGGGTGTGCGTTGCCTGGGGTGGCATCGTCGCACCACGGCGGCGGGGTGTCAGTAGCGCGGTGTGTTCGTGGGGCCCGGGTGCCTCGTGTGCGGCGCCGCGGTTGTTGCTGTTGCGGTTTCTCCCCCGCC
>NZ_JARAVK010000363.1:0-7008 GCF_033792765.1 Streptomyces sp. PA03-6a
GCAGGGTTGGTGCTGGTCATGAAGGGGTGGTTCTCCTGTCGTGCCCTCTCAGGCTAACCCGGCGAAGCGGGACGTCTCACCCAAGGCTGACAGAGAGGGGTTGCGACCGTCGGGCACGTCTGTCCTCGTCCGCCAGCCATAGCCAAGGAGCCCCCCACTCGGCCAGGGGTCGTTTGCGTGCACTGGTGTTCGGACGGTGCCGTGGCAGACGCCGCGTCCCTATCGTTGCACCATGACGGACGAACAACTCCCTGCACGGGTCTTCCCGAACCGTTTTCCCGAGGCGGTGGACTCCCGGCCCGGGGTGCCGCAGGACAGGTGTCACTGCTTCAGCCAGGTTCGGGTGAGTTCCCCCGGCACGATGACGTCCTTCCACGCCGAGATCCAGGACACCAGTGCTCCGGGCTGGCTCCGATTGCTGGAGCTGATCGAACAGGCGGCGGCCGACGGGCGGGAGGAATTCCGCCCGCTGCCAGAGCTGAGCCCTGATGAGCGGCGGCAGATCGTGACGCTGCCGGCGTCGATCGGGTGGCTGACGGCGGTGCGGACCCTTGTGCTGTACGGGAGCAACCTGGTGCGGATACCTCCGGAAATCGGCGACATGACAAGCCTGGAACAGTTCAGCCCCTACACGTCGCGACGGCTGCACTGGTTCCCGTACGAAATCACGCGGTGCGCTCGGCTGGCGGACAGTACGGTGAGCACGCGCTCGATCTACGGCAACTACAAGTACCGGCCGCCTTTCCCGCGGCTCCTCCCGCCCGGCGATACCGTCCTGGACCCCTCCAGCCTGGATCCCTACCGCTGGGGCACCACCGCGGCCCGCACCTGCAGTGTCTGCACCGGGCCGATCCCGGCGACGGGCCCTCACCAGGCCTGGTTCTCCCAGGTGGTGGCCACCGACGTCCTGCCGCTCCTGGTCAACGCCTGCTCCCAGGCGTGCCTCGACGCGCTGCCACCTGGAGCGAAGGGCTACATCCCCACACCTCATCGAGGCGGGGTGACCGAACAGCCCCCACCGCGTTGACCGCCGCCACCCAGGCCCCTGGAGTCCTGACACAGCAGAACCGGCAGCGGTCCTCGTAGCGCACCACTCCGCGCGGGTCGTCGCGCAGGGCGGGCCGGGCGGCGGCCTCCACGCGGACACCGCCTGCAGGACAAGCCGTAACACGTGAGAACACCGGCAACGGAGCAGATCATGACATCGCGCGCCACCGACGGCGGCACACAGCTGATCGCCGGAGAAGTACACCTCGCCGCGGTAATGGACCGACTGCGCCGCGACCGGCCGGTGTTCCACTCCGAGGCAGATCTGCAGCACGCTTTCGCCCGCACCCTGTGGGAACTCGCGCCCCACCTGCACTCCCGGCTGGAGGTCCGCCAACGGGCCTCCGACGGCATCGAGCACCTGGACCTGCTCTGCACCGGTCCAACGGGCCGGACCGCCGTCGAGTTCAAGCACTGCACCCGGGCGTGGAACGGGGCGGCCGGCAACGGGCCGAGGGAGGAGGAATACGCGCTCAAGTCCCACGCGGCCATCGACCTCGCCCGGCTCGGCTTCATCACCGACATCACCCGGCTGGAGCGATTCTGCCGCCGCCCCGACCAGAACGGCCTGGCACTCCTCGTCACCAACGTCCCCGCCCTCTGGACAGCGCCCTCCCCCACCGCAAAGCCGAGCCGCGACCGGATGTTCCGCCTTCATCAGGGACACACCCTCGCCGGCACCCTGCTGTGGGGCGCCCCAGACCGGCCGCATGAGAAGAACACCCGCACCCTGCACGACTCCTACACCATGCGCTGGCAGGACTACTCCCTACAGGAAGGCACCGGAGGCGAGGGTCACGTCCGCTGGAGTGGTGTATCGACGGCCACTCGGTGATCTCTTCCTTGAGGCTATGCGGTGAGTTCGGTTGGCAGGACGGTGTCGTCGTTTCCTGACTCGATCGGGTGGAGGCGGGCTTTGGCGAGGAGGTCGCGGCCCATGTAGCGGCGGGCCTCGGTCCATTCGTCGTTCTGCTCGGCCAGGACCGCGCCGACCAGGCGGATCACGGCGGTGCGGTCCGGGAAGATGCCGACCACGTCGGTGCGGCGCCGGATTTCCTTGTTCAGTCGTTCCTGCGGGTGTTGGACCAGATCTGCCGCCAGATCTCGCGGGGGAAGGCGGTGAAGGCCAGCAGGTCGTGGCGGGCGGCATCCAGGTGCTCGGCGGCCTTGGGAAACTTGGTTTCCAGAGCGTCCAGGACGTGCCGCATCTGGGCCTGGACGGCGTCGGCGTCGGGCTGTTCGAAGACCGTCCGCAGCAGCGTCGCCACCCATGGCTGGGCCGATTTCGGGACCTGGGAGAGCAGATTGCGGGCATAGTGCGTGCGGCAGCGCTGCCACGAAGCCCCAGGCAGGACGGCTCCGATGGCGTCCACCAGGCCCGCGTGGGCGTCGGAGACGACGAGCTGGACGCCGGCCAGGCCGCGGGCGATGAGCGAGCGCAGGAAGGCCAGCCAGCCGGCTCCGTCCTCGGCGGTGGCGACGTCCAGGCCGAGGATCTCGCGGTGTCCGTCGGCGTTGACGCCGACCGCGATCAGCGCGTGGACGTTGATGAGGCGGCCGTCTTCGCGGACCTTGTGGGTCAGTGCGTCGACCCAGACGAACGCATGCGGTCCGGCGTCCAGGGGCCGGTTACGGAAGGCGCCGACCTGTTCATCCAGGTGCTTGGACATCGCGCTGACCTGGGACTTGCTCAGCTGTGTCACGCCAAGGGACTCGGCGAGTTTCTCGACCCGGCGGGTAGAGACTCCGAGCAGGTAGGCGGTGGCCACCACCGAGATCAGGGCCTGCTCGGCCCTGCGGCGGCGTTCCAGAAGCCAGTGCGGGAAGTAGCTGCCGCTGCGGAGCTTGGGGATGGCCAGCTCCACCGTGCCGGCCCTGGTGTCCCACTCGCGCGGGCGATACCCGTTGCGATGGTTGACGCGTTCGTCACTGACCTGCCCGTATTCCGCGTTGCGCAGGGCATCGGCCTCCGCGGACATCAGCGCGTCGGCGAACGTCTTGACCATCGCGCGCAGCAGATCGGGACTCGCCGCTGCGAGGTTCTCCTCGGTCAGGGCGTGCAGGGGCAGACTGTCTGGTGCGGTCATCGTGCTGATCTCCTTCGAGCCTTAGACATCTCGAAGATCAGCCGGTGGCCGTCTCTATATCCGGACCCTCACCCCGATGCCGGGGCAAACACCCGGATCAGGCAGGAACCCATACACCACTTCCAAGGACGCAACCCTAGATCGGCGCCCATGACAGCGGTCGAACCACCCACGACAACAAGCTGAACAAACCCCGATACCTACCGCACTGACACCACCAGCCGAACCACCACCGAAGAACCCGCAGATCATCACTCCACACGGAGGGCCGCTGACGCCGCCTCACCCGCCCGCACGGGCCGCGATCCCAGCCCGCCGCTCGCGCCGGCCGGGCCCCGCCGCCTGGCGCCTCCTCCCCCACCCCTGGCCAGCGCAGCGTACCCCCACGGCCACCGCCACCCGAGGACGAACCTGAAACAGCCCGCCACCACCCCACACCACCAAAGCAAGCAGGTCTACACAGGAGGAGTCAGCCCAACCAGCAGACAGAGAACTCCACTTGGCCAGCGGAAACAGCCAACCTCCCGGCAGGCCGGTGCACGGGATGTTGCACGGGTTGGTGCACACGATGGTGCTCCGGAGCGGCTGGGCTCTTCGGGCTGGGTCACCGTCAGGGCCCACCGGATGTTCACATCCGTTGCATCAACCCCCACCGAGAAGGACCCCGACCCCACCACACCAGCGTCCATCGTCACCGAACCCACGCTCGGAGTACCGGCCGGACAGTCCACCCAGAACCCGGCCACCTGCTCCCGCTGCCAGTGCATCGTCACCGCCACACTGCCCCCGCCCTCACAGGCAACCGTGAGCACCGTCGGCCATCTCTCCCACGCTCCCCCGGACACCGCACCCCCATCCCCCCGCCACTCCTGAACCCACAGCAAACCCTCCGGACCCGGATACGGAAGAAGACCCGCAGCCGTCACCGGCGCAGCCGCACGGCCCGCGCCAGCGGTGCCGGCCTCCAGCAGCCACCGCCATCACCGGGCCCGGCCCCGGCCACCACACAAGTCGCCTACACCACAGCCACCGTGACCCTCCTCACGCTCTACACACCTGCCCCTACCTGATCACCTGTCATGACACGAACACCCTCACCCCCACCACCGACAACCCAGCTCGTCCGAGTCCGAGCACGGCAAGACCGCGTGTGATGCCCGGCCGGAGCACCCTCGGATTCGAGGGCCGGACTGCCTGCCTTGTCAGCCGTCAAAGGGTTCGGTAGGACTGCTCGGGTGACTGATCATCGAAGCTTTGCGCGCACTGTCATAGCGCTGTCGTTGGCCGTGCTCGCCGCCTGCGCAGTGGCCGTGACGATCAAGGTGACCACCGGTCCGATCCCAGTCGAACCACCGCGTGTGCTGGACCAGACAGCGCTGGAGAAGCAGGTGGCGGGTCAAGTCGGCGGCCTGAAGCAGAACAACCCCGCCGCCTACGTGGACTGCCCCCTGTCCGTCGTGGTCAAGGTAGGCACCAAGTTCGACTGCACCGTCTACGGAGAAACCAACCCAGAGAGGGTGGAAGTCGAGATCACCAGCGATCAAGGCGACCTCACCGTGACGTCGTAGTACAAGGCGGGATGTGGCTTGCGTCAAACACGCTGAGGCGTGGCGACCAGGCAGTTAGCCAGATTCGACCCCCCGTCACAATCCCAGCTGCACACTGACCGTGGTGGCTCCGCCGTGTCCCCCGTCCCGGCGGAGCCACACCGGCTCCTGGAGACGCATCACGCGAGGACAGACCATGCGGGTGGACGACCGGCACCTCACCGAAGACGTCGAGAACTTCCCTGGCCGGGCGCGGAACTTCCTGCACTCGCGGCCCGCCGCTCCACACAGCGGTGCCGACCACGACGCAGGCCCTGCGTGCACGCGGGCCCGGCACGCCTGGGTCCGAGCCACCCCTGTTTCGGCTGGCTGGAATGCGACGGCAAGGTACGCACCGCCCTCTTCCGCACCCCACCCCGCCGCCTCAACCTCACCCCCCTCAGCCCCGAACACGCTGACCTGCTCACCGCCCGACTGGCCCGCCTCGGCCATCCGCCGCCCGCGGAGCCGGTCAGGGGTGATGCGTCGGCAGGCACGGTCTTCAAGATAGGTCGGAGGGCGTAGAGCACTCCGTGATCACGGAGACCTTCCCTGCATCGTCCCCCGGTCACATCACCGCCGTAGCCTCGCCTGCCACCCAGGTCTGCCAGACACGACGGGTGTTTGGCAGGTCGGGGCGGTCGAGGAGCCAGAGCACATACCCGGCGTGCAACCGGGCCCACGGACTGTCCGAATCGGCTGCCCGAGCGAGTCTGCCCCGGAGGTCAGCGCTGTCGACAGCCCGGGCTACCCGCACGTATTCGCGGTCCTTGCAGCGATACGCCCGGCGGACAACGAGCTCGACCAGGTCGGTGAGCTTCGCCTTGAGTGCCTCCTCCTGGGGAGCACGGGCCACCTTACGGATCAGGGTCTCCTTCGTACCCCACGCCTTCGCATGCGGCGTCCACTCCAGCGGGTACCTCGCCTCCCACTCGAGGAAGAGCATCGCATAGGGCAGCCCCGGCCATGTCACAAGATCCCCGCCCGCAGGGCCATTCCACACCCCGTCAGGCAGTGAACGCCTCTGGGCTTGCCAATGCCTCTGGAGTGCCTGTCGAAAGGCCGGCTCCCGGTACTGCTCGTCCGCTCCCAGGGGCCGCGTCAGCAGCCAAATCTCGTTGGACCGGTCGAGCGCGTCCGTGACCTTTCTCTGGGCCTCGGCCAGATGGACGAGCGCTGCACCTCTCTCAGCCGGATCCTCCGCGATGAGCCCGAACGCCCATCCCAGTCGCTCAGCCCATGCACAAGCGTCGTCCGCATCCGTACCTGCCTCTTCAGCCACGCACGGGATCATCTCCCAGCGCAGCCGGCTCGCTCCACCCGACAGTGAGGGGGAGGGAGACACAAGGGCTCCGGGACGCAACGAACGTGAGCAGAAACCGCCCGGCCTCCCTCTCCTTATCTCAAGTGATTACAGAACGGACGCCCGCCGACTACGCCGAAGCCCTGACCGGGCCCCGTTCCGAAAGCGGCCCAGCCTTCAGAACGGAAGCCGGTAGACGGCCTTTCCCTCGTCCACCGGCACGCCGAGAGCCTCGTAGAAGCCCAGCGCGCTCGGGTTGCCGGTGTCGGCCGTCCACTCCAGCCGGGTACAGCCGAGCTCCTGGGCCGCGGTGCGGACGGCGTCAATGAGGGCGCGGCCGACGCCGCGGCCGCGGGCCTCGCTGCGGACGTACAGCTCCTTCAACCACGCACTCGTGTCAGCGCCGGCAGCGGGCCAGAGCAGGGAGAAGGAGGCCATGCCGAGGACGTCCTCGCCATCGCGGGCCAGGAGCACGGTGGCCGCGGGCCGGCCGCCGAAAAGCGCGGCGCGGATCTGGCCGGGGTCGCCGGGAGCGTAGGCGCCGCCGTAGTAGACCTCAATCTCACCGATGAGCCGGGAGATCTCCTCGGCGTCCTTCTCCGTCGCCGGCGTCACCTGCACCATGGATCCCCACCCTTTCGCCGGGCGGGAGCGCCAGGATCTCGCGCAACACCCGGACCTCACTGACCGCTTGTGCCTCGGGCGGGAGTGCAAAACGTTCGGTGTAACTCCTGATCAAGGAAGCTGCACTGATGCTCCCGCCGGCGCGAGCCGCCCCGCTCCTCCTCCGCCCGTCACGGCGCAGCCTCCCGCGCAGTAGCTGATCGGCGACGGCGGTTGGGTGCGGGCCGATCGCGGGCCCCGGTTCGCCCGCCCGGTCACGGCAGGGCGGGCGAACCGGGAAGGAGAACGGGCTATTTCACGGGGTTACGCGCTCCACTCTTGACAACGTTGTCTGGAAAGGAACACGCTAACCGCGATCTAC
>NZ_JARAVK010000364.1:0-6855 GCF_033792765.1 Streptomyces sp. PA03-6a
CGTCCCACCCGTCGCCGGACACCCCCGCCTTCCCCCCGGGCGACGCCGGCGGCGACCCGGTGCCCGGCGACGGCTGGGACGACTGAGCGGCCATGGCGCGGACGGCCCGGCACGCGGCACCCGGTGCGATCACCAAGGTGGCGTCGGCAGGCCGGCAGGCCGTGCCCAGACCTCGCGTGGTCATGGCCGTGCTGGGGCTGTTCGCGCTCGTGTGCGTGATGCTGCTGGACGGCTACCTGCACTCGGAGATCGGCAACGACAGCCGCGTGCACGAGTCCGGGAGCGCGAGCCAGGTGCCCGCCTCCGTCCTCGAGGGCGGCCCCGTGCTGACCTTCGGCGCCGACGGCGAGCCCGTCAGCCACACCCTGCCGCCCCGGACGATCGCGCTCACCTTCGACGACGGCCCGGACCCCCGGTGGACCGCGAAGGTGCTCGCGGTGCTGCGCGAGCACGACGTGCCGGGCACCTTCTTCGTCGTCGGCCAGATGGCCGCCCGGTACCCCGCGCTCATCCGCGACATCGTCGACTCCGGCGGCGAGATCGGCGTCCACACCTTCTCCCACGTCGACCTCGCGTACCAGGACAGGGCCAGGATCGACCGGGAACTCGCCCAGACCCAGCTGGCGCTCGCGGGCGCCGCGGGCATCACGACCTCGCTCTTCCGTGCCCCGTACTCCTCCGAGCCCGACGCCGTCGACGACACCACGTGGCCCGTCTACCGCTACCTCGGCACCAAGGGCTACATCAGCGCCTTCGTCGACACCGACAGCGAGGACTGGCGGCGCCCCGGTGCCGCCGCCATCGTCCGCGACGCCACCCCCAGGGGCGGCAAGGGCGCCTCCGTCCTCTTCCACGACGCCGGCGGCGACCGCTCCCAGACCGTGGAGGCGCTCGGCACGTACATCGACACCATGAAGGCGAAGGGCTACACCTTCACGACGCTGACCGCGAGCCTGGGCGCCACGACCGCCAACCACCGGGCGAGCGGCGCCGAGTTGTGGCAGGGGCGCGCCCTGATCGGGGTCGTGGCGCTGGCCGAGTTCACCATGCCCGTCCTGTTCTGGCTGCTCGTCGTGGTCGGCGTCGCCGTCCTGGCCCGCTTCGCCCTGATGCTCGTCCTCGCCCGCCGCCACGCCAGGATCCGCGGCCGCCGCCGCTTCAGCTGGGGGCCCGCGGTCACCGAACCGGTCAGCGTCATCGTGCCCGCCTACAACGAGAAGGAGTGCATCGCCAACACCGTCGGCTCGCTCGCGGCGAGCACCCACCCGGTGGAGATCGTCGTCGTGGACGACGGCTCGACCGACGGCACCGCCGGCATCGTCGAGTCGATGGGCCTGCCCCAGGTGCGCGTCGTGCGCCAGGAGAACGCGGGCAAGCCCGCCGCGCTCAACCGCGGCCTGGAGCACGCCCGTCACGACCTCGTCGTGATGATGGACGGCGACACCGTCTTCGAGCCCGGCACCGTGCACCGGCTCGTGCAGCCCTTCGCCGATCCGCGGGTCGGCGCCGTCGCGGGCAACGCCAAGGTCGGCAACCGCGGCACGGTGATCGGGGCCTGGCAGCACATCGAGTACGTGATGGGCTTCAACCTCGACCGGCGCATGTACGACCTGCTCGGCTGCATGCCCACCGTCCCGGGCGCCGTCGGCGGCTTCCGCCGCGCCGCGCTGCTCGAGGCCGGGGGCATGAGCGGGGACACCCTCGCCGAGGACACCGACGTCACCATCGCGCTGCACCGCGCGGGATGGCGCGTGGTGTACGCCGAGCACGCCCGCGCCTGGACCGAGGCACCGGGCAGCATCGGCCAGTTGTGGCGGCAGCGGTACCGCTGGAGCTACGGCACCATGCAGGCGCTGTGGAAGCACCGGCGCTCCCTGGTGGACCGCGGGCCCTCGGGACGCTTCGGCCGGGTCGGCATGCCGCTGGTCGTGCTCTTCCAGATCGTCACGCCCCTCTTCGCGCCGCTGATCGACCTCCTGACCGTCTACGGCGCCGTCTTCGTCGCCCCGGTCAGGTCGCTCCTCGCCTGGGCCGCGCTGATGTCCGTGCAGCTGCTGTGCGCGGCCTACGCCTTCCGCCTGGACCGCGAGCACTACCGCCACCTGCTGATGCTGCCGCTGCAGCAGATCGTCTACCGGCAGCTGATGTACCTCGTCCTGATCCACTCCTGCGTCACGGCCATGACCGGAGGCCGGCTGCGCTGGCAGAAGCTCGAGCGCACCGGCGAGGTCAACTCCCCGCGGGCGTCCGCGGGAGCCGCCCGGTGACCGCGTCCGGCGCCTCCCTGCCCCTGCCCCGGCCCGGGACCTCCGGCCGGCACGCCGCCCGCCGCGGCGCGCGGGCGGTTGCCGCCACCGCTGCCGCCACCACGGCCCCGGGCGCCCGCGACCGGTACCTGGACCTGCTGCGCGCCCTGGCGCTCGTCCGCGTCGTGACGTACCACACGTTCGGCTGGGCGTGGCTGAGCCTGGTCTTCCCCTCCCTCGGCGTGATGTTCGCCCTCGCGGGCTCGTTCATGGCGCGGTCGCTGGAGAAGCGGCCCGCGCTGCCGGTGGTGCGGCGGCGGCTGCGCAGACTCCTGCCGCCGCTGTGGTGCCTCGGCGCCGTCCTGGTCCCGGCGATGCTGCTCCACGGCTGGTCGCCCGCCGAGCACCACGCGGGGCGCTGGTGGGCGCGGCTGCTGTGGTGGGTGGTGCCGCTGGCGGACCCGCCGGGCAGCGCCTGGGCCGAACAGGCCACGGGGGTGCTGTGGTACGTGCGTGCCTACCTGTGGTTCGTCCTGCTCTCGCCGCTGCTGCTGCGCGTGTTCCGGCGGTCACCCACCGCCGTGCTCGTCGCCTCCCTCGCCCCGGTCGTGCTCCTGCAGACGCTCCGGAGCCCGCCGGAGGGCGGGGCCGGCAGCGCCGTCACCGATCTGGCGACCTTCCTCACCTGCTGGCTGCTCGGCTTCGCCCACCACGACGGACTGCTGGACCGCGCGCGGGCGGGCCTGGCGCCGGTCCTGGCCGCCGTCGGCATGGCGATCGGCGGCTGGTGGGCCTGGTCCCACCGTGCGGACGGCTCGTACGACCTCAACGAGATCCCGCTCGCCCAGGCCCTGTGGTCGGCCGGTTTCGTCCTGCTCCTGCTGCGCTTCCGGCCGGGCGCCGGCCCGGCCGGGCGGCTCCGGACGCTGGACCGGGCGGCGCGGATCGTCAGCGCGCGGGCCGTGACGGTCTACCTGTGGCACGAGGTCGCCCTCATGCTCAGCGTCCCCCTGATCGACCTGATGTGGCGGGTCAGGCTCCTCGAGCTGTCCCTGCCGCTGGACAGCACCTGGTTCCAGTTCGCGGTGGCCTGGGTGCTGATCGCGGTGGCGGTGCTGCTCCTGGGCCGGGTGGAGGACCTCGCCGCGGGGCGCCGGCCCCGGCTCCTGCCTGACCCGGGCCGGTCGGGACCGGTTGTCGGTGGGGGGTCGTACCGTTGACCCATGCGGCCCGTATCAGACATCGAACGCAGTGTGGCGCCCTTCGAGGTCGTCAGCCCCTTCCAGCCCAGCGGCGACCAGCCGACCGCCATCAACGACCTCGAGCGGCGCATCCGCGCGGGCGAGAACGACGTCGTCCTGCTCGGCGCGACGGGCACGGGCAAGTCGGCGACCACGGCGTGGATGATCGAGCGGCTGCAGCGCCCGACCCTGGTCATGGCGCCCAACAAGACCCTGGCCGCCCAGCTGGCGAACGAGTTCCGCGAGCTGCTGCCGAACAACGCGGTCGAGTACTTCGTGTCGTACTACGACTACTACCAGCCCGAGGCCTACGTCCCGCAGACGGACACCTACATCGAGAAGGACTCCTCGATCAACGAGGAGGTCGAGCGGCTGCGCCACTCCACCACCAACTCGCTGCTGACCCGCCGCGACGTGGTCGTGGTCGCCTCGGTGTCCTGCATCTACGGCCTGGGCACCCCCCAGGAGTACATCGACCGCATGGTGCGGCTCAAGGTCGGCCAGGAGATCGACCGGGACGCGCTGCTGCGCAAGTTCGTCGACATCCAGTACGCGCGCAACGACGTGGCGTTCACCCGCGGCACCTTCCGGGTGCGCGGCGACACCATCGAGATCTTCCCGGTCTACGAGGAGCTCGCCGTCCGCATCGAGATGTTCGGCGACGAGATCGAGGCCCTGTACACGCTGCACCCGCTCACCGGCGAGATCATCACCGACGACCAGCAGCTGTACGTCTTCCCCGCCACCCACTACGTCGCCGGCCCCGAGCGCATGGAGCGCGCCATCGCCGGCATCGAGAAGGAGCTCGGCGAGCAGCTCGCGGTCATGGAGAAGCAGGGCAAGCTGCTGGAGGCCCAGCGGCTGCGGATGCGCACCACGTACGACATCGAGATGATGCGGCAGATCGGCACCTGCTCCGGCATCGAGAACTACTCGCGGCACATCGACGGCCGCGAGGCGGGTTCCGCCCCCGACACCCTCATCGACTACTTCCCCGAGGACTTCCTCCTCGTCATCGACGAGTCGCACGTCACCGTGCCGCAGATCGGTGCCATGTACGAGGGCGACGCCTCCCGCAAGCGCACCCTGGTCGACCACGGCTTCCGCCTGCCCTCCGCCCTCGACAACCGCCCGCTGAAGTGGGAGGAGTTCCTGGGGCGCGTCGGGCAGACCGTCTACCTGTCGGCCACCCCGGGCAAGTACGAGCTCTCCCGCGGCGACGGCGTCGTCGAGCAGATCATCCGCCCGACCGGCCTGGTCGACCCCGAGGTCATCGTCAAGCCCACCAAGGGGCAGATCGACGACCTGGTGCACGAGATCCGGCTGCGCGCCGAGCGCGACGAGCGCGTCCTGGTCACCACTCTCACCAAGAAGATGTCCGAGGACCTCACCGACTACATGCTGGAACTCGGCATCCAGGTACGGTACCTGCACAGCGACATCGACACCCTGCGCCGGGTCGAGCTGCTGCGCGACCTGCGGGCCGGCGAGTTCGACGTCCTGGTCGGCATCAACCTGCTCCGCGAGGGCCTGGACCTGCCAGAGGTGTCGCTGGTCGCCATCCTCGACGCCGACAAGGAGGGCTTCCTGCGCTCGGGTACCTCCCTGATCCAGACCATCGGCCGCGCGGCGCGCAACGTCTCCGGCCAGGTCCACATGTACGCCGACAAGATCACCCCGGCGATGGAGAAGGCCATCGAGGAGACCAACCGGCGCCGGGCCAAGCAGATCGCGTACAACGAGGAGAGGGGCATCGACCCGCAGCCGCTGCGGAAGAAGATCGCCGGCATCCTGGACTCCTTCGCCCGCGAGGACGCCGACACCGAGGAGCTGCTGGGCTCCGGCCGCCAGCGTTCGCGCGGCAAGGCGCCGGTGCCGGGCCTGTCCGCCAAGGCGGGGGAGAAGCGGGCCGCCAAGAGCCTTCCCGCGGCCGAACTGGCGGAGCTCATCGGTGAGCTGACCGACCAGATGCACGCCGCCGCCGCGGATCTCCAGTTCGAGGTCGCGGCCCGGCTGCGCGACGAGGTGGGCGAGTTGAAGAAGGAACTGCGGCAGATGCGGGAGGCCGGCGTGGCCTGACCGTACCGGCTGTCGAATCTCTTGCCGAACCACGGTGACCTACCCGTGCGTCTCCCCATAGGGTGCGGAGCAACCGCACGACGGCAAAACGGTTGAGAGGGGACAGCGCGTGACGGTCAACATGACCAAGGGTCAGAAGATCAGCCTGCAGAAGTCGGACGGGGGGACGCTTTCGTCGGTCCGCATGGGGCTCGGCTGGCAGGCCGCCCCGCGTCGCGGTCTCTTCGGTTCCCGTACCCGGGAGATCGACCTCGACGCCTCCGCGGTCCTGTTCGCCGACAAGCAGCCCGTGGACGTGGTGTTCTTCCGTCACCTCGTCAGCGACGACGGCTCGGTCCGGCACACCGGCGACAACCTCGTCGGCGGTGCCGGACAGGGCGGCGACGACGAGTCGATCCTGGTCGACCTGCAGCGGGTGCCGGTGCACATCGACCAGATCGTCTTCACCGTCAACTCCTTCACCGGGCAGACCTTCCAGGAGGTGCAGAACGCCTTCTGCCGCCTGGTCGACGAGACCAACGGGCAGGAACTCGCCCGCTACACCCTGACCGGAGGCGGTGGCTACACCGCGCAGATCATGGCGAAGGTGCAGCGCAACGGTGACGGCTGGTCGATGACCGCGATCGGCTCCCCGGCCAACGGCCGCACGTTCCAGGACCTCATGCCGGCGATCCTGCCGGCGCTCTGACCGCACAGGGGGGCGCGGGCATGACCATCGAGCTGGTCCACGGGCAGAACCATCCGCTTCCCGGCACCTCGCTGGAGGTACGGGTGTCGGCCGGTACCCCGGTGGTGGCCGCCGTCTCGCTGGGTGACGGGCAGGGGCACGTGAGCGGCCCCGGGTCCGTCGCCCACCCCGGGGCGCCGCGGCTGCCGGGCATCGAGGTGCCCGCGGGCCTCGCCGCCGAGCAGCGCGTCACCGCCGACCTGGCGGCCGTGCCGGCGGACGTGGAGCGCGTCCACGTCCTGCTGGCGCTGCCACCGGTCGCGGGGGCACCGACCCGCTTCGGGGCCTGCCCCGCGCCCCATCTGACCGTCGCCGGCGCCGACGGGGCGCCAGTCGTGAGCTTCACCGTCACCGGGCTCGGCGCCGAGGCCGCGATCGTCGCCCTGGAGCTCTACCGCCGCCAGGGCGCCTGGAAGGTGCGGGCGCTCGGCCAGGGGTACGGCGGCGGGCTGGCGGAGCTGCTGCGCGACCAAGGGCTGGGCCGCCCCGAGGCGGACGCGGTGGCCGCGCGCGTGGCGGACGCCGTACGCCCCGCGCGCACGGTGCCCACCGCACCCTCCAC
>NZ_JARAVK010000365.1:0-6843 GCF_033792765.1 Streptomyces sp. PA03-6a
GGCAGGGACCGGGTCGGGGAGCTCGGCGGAGGCGGGGCCGCGGTCCCGGAGGAACCAGTGGCGGGCGGAGACGAACCACCATGTCGCGGCGAAGCCGAGGACGACCAGCACCGCGATCGGCGCGTAGTTGAAGGTGTCGACCGTGACCGGGCTGACCTGGGGCAGCATGAAGAGCACGGTGATGAAGACGACCCACGTCACGGCGATGACGCCGATCGGGCGGGACCAGCGGCCGAGGTGCCAGGGGCCGCGCTCGAAGTCGTCCCCCTTGCCGAGGCGCAGGAAGGTCGGGATGACGTACGCGATGTAGAGGCCGATGACGGCGATGGAGGTCACGGCGGCGTACGCGGTCAGGTTGATCAGGTACGGCAGGCCCAGGACGAGTGCGCCGAGCGCGGCCAGCCAGACGGCATTGGTGGGCGTCTTCGTCCGCGGGTTGATGCGGTGCCAGACCGCGGAGAAGGGCAGCGCCCCGTCGCGCGAGAAGGCGTAGATCATGCGGCTGTTGGCGGTGACGGAGGCCATCCCGCAGAAGAGCTGGGCGCCGATGACGACGAGCAGCAGGAGCTTGCCGCCGACGTCGCCGAGGCCGTCGATGAGGATCTGCGCCGGGGGGACGCCGGTCGGCGTGTCGAGGACGTCGTCGTAGGACCGGATCGCGTACGTGAAGCCGAGCAGCAGCACGAAGCCCGCGATCCAGGAGATCCATATGGAGCGGACGATGCCGCGCGGGCCGGCGGTGGCGGCGTCGTGGGTCTCCTCGGTCATGTGGGCGGAGGCGTCGTAGCCGGTGAAGGTGTACTGCGCCATCAGCAGGCCGAGCAGGACCACGTAGAAGCTGCTGCCCCAGCCGGTGTTGTTGACGAAGTGGGTGAAGACGAACGACGTCGACTGGTGCCGGTCCGGCACGAAGGCGAGCGCGCCGACGATCAGGCCGACGCCGAGCACGTGCCACCACACGCTGATGTCGTTGAGGAGCGCGACGATGCGGACGCCGAAGGTGTTGAGCAGCCCGTGCAGCAGCAGGATCGCGGCGAACAGGACGATCGTGTGGCCCGGGGTGCTGCTGAAGCCGAACTGCAGGTCCAGGTAGGCGTTGAGGAAGCTCGCGGCGCCGAAGTCGATGCCGGCGGTGACGGCGACCTGGCCGAGCACGTTGAACCAGCCCGCGAACCAGGCCCAGGCGGCGGCGCTGCGCGGCGGGGCGAGCCGGTGGGCCCAGTAGTACAGGCCGGCGGAGGTCGGGTACGAGGAGCAGATCTCGGCCATCGCCAGGCCGACGACCAGCGTCATGAGCCCGACGGCCACCCAGCCCCAGGTGATCACGGCGGGGCCGCCGGTGTTCATGCCGAAGGCGTAGAGGGTCAGGCAGCCGGAGAGGACCGAGATGATGGTGAAGGAGACCGCGAAGTTGGAGAACGCGGACATCCGGCGGGCCAGCACCTGGGTGTAGCCGAGTTGGCGGAGGCGTTCCTCGTCGGAGACCGGGGCCGGGGGCCCGGCGGCCCCGCCCGGTTCTTTTGGAATTGTCATGCCCCCAGCGATTCCCTCGCCGGGGGCGTGATATGCGTCACAGGCGCGTCCGGAACTGGCTAGAAAAGGCTCTTGTGCACGCCCCAGCCGGCGCCGATCTTGGTGCGGCTGCCGAAGGTGCCCTTGCCGGTGCCGGTGTAGCGGTACAGGTTCCCCGCGGTGTCCCGGGCGATCAGGTCGCCCTTGCCGTCACCGTCGTCACGCCACAGGACGTTCGCCTTGTCCTGGGCCAGCAGATCGCCGATCCCGTCACCGTTCAGGTCCCCGGCACCCACGATCTTCTTGTAACCCGTTCCGGACGAGGACGTCGGAGCAGTGGTCGCCGTCGAGGTCGCCGAAGGGGACGAACCATTCCCCGAAACGGCAGGGGCCCGGCAGATGGACGTCCATCTGCCGGGCCCCTGCCGTTCAGCTGGGGTCAGCCGTTGCGCTTCCAGCGCGGCTTGTCCGTGCGGCGGTCGAAGCCGCCGGTGGGGCGGTGGTCGTCACGACGGCCGTACGGGCGGCGGTCGTTGGCGTCACGGTCGCGGTTGAACGCCGGGCGGTCGTCACGACGGTCCCGGTTGAAGGGGCGGTCGCCGCCGAAGTGGCGGTCGCGCGACTCGTGGGGGCGCGCCGGGCGGTCGTCGCGGCGGTCGTAGGAACGCGCCGGGCGGTCGTCACGACGCTCGAAGCCGCGGTCACGGTCACGGTCGCGGTTGAACGACGGGCGGTCGTCACGACGGTCCCGGTTGAACGACGGACGCTCGTCACGACGCTCGCGGTTGAACGACGGACGCTCGTCACGACGGTCCCGGTTGAACGACGGGCGGTCGTCACGACGCTCGCGGTTGAACGACGGACGCTCGTCACGGCGCTCGTACCCGCGGTCACCGCGGTCCCGGTCGCGGAACGACGGGCGGTCGTCACGACGGTCGTCGCGGCGGCGCTCGTAGTTGCCCCGGTCGTCACGGCGCTGGAACGTGCGCTGCTCCGGCGCGGAGCTCTCCGCGGCCGCGGCGGGGACGCTCGCCGCGGCGGCGACCGCCTCGGCGGCCTCGGCCTGGGCGGCGGCCACGGCGGCCTCCGGGTCCTCGCCGCGCTCACGGGCGGCACGGGCGGTGAGGCGGTCGGCCTCCTCGCGCAGTTCGGCGGCCCGCCGCTGCGCGCGCTCCAGGGACTTGGCGAGGTCGGCGACCTCACGCTCGGCCTGCTGGGCGGCGTTGCCCGCCGCGTCCGCCTGCACCTCGGTCAGCGACCGGGCGCCGGTGATCTGGGCCACGTCCTCGTCGAACGCCCCGGCCCCTCCGACGACGTGGCGCGAGGCGTCGACGCCCGCGTCCTCCATCAGCCGGAAAATCTGCTTGCGCTGGTGCGGCAGGGCGAGCGAGACGACCGTGCCGGACTGGCCGGCGCGGGCGGTGCGGCCCGAGCGGTGCAGGTAGTCCTTGTGGTCGCCGGCCGGGTCCACGTTGAGGACCAGGTCGATGCCGTCCACGTGGATGCCGCGGGCCGCGACGTCGGTGGCGACGAGGACGTTGACGTAACCGTCCTTGAAGTCCGCCAGGGTGCGGGTGCGGGCGCCCTGGGTCATGCCGCCGTGCAGGGCGTCGGCCTTGACGCCCGCGTCGCGCAGCTGCTCGGCGACGCGGTCGGCACCCATCTGGGTGCGGACGAAGATGATGGTGCGGCCCTTGCGGGCGGCGATGGCGGCGGTGACCGGGGCCTTGTCCTTGGGCTTCACGACCAGGACGTGGTGGGTCATGGTGGTGACCGCGCCGGCCGAGGGGTCGACCTCGTGCGTGATCGGGTCCTTCAGGTACCGCTTGACCAGGGTGTCGATCTCGTTCTCCAGCGTGGCGGAGAACAGCAGCCGCTGGCCGCCGGCCGGGACCAGGTCGAGGATCTCGGTGACCTCGGGCAGGAAGCCCATGTCGGCCATCTGGTCGGCCTCGTCGAGGACGGCGATCTGCACCTGGTCCAACGCGCAGGCGCCGCGCTCGATCAGGTCGCGCAGCCGGCCCGGGGTGGCGACGAGAATGTCGACGCCGCGCTCCAGGGCGTAGATCTGGTTCTGCATCGAGGTGCCGCCGCAGACGACCTTCATCTTCAGGCCGAGCACGTCGCCGTACGGCTGCAGCGCGTCCGCGACCTGCATCGCCAGCTCGCGGGTCGGGGTGAGGATCACACCGCGCGGACGCTTGCGCTCGGTGCGGCCCTCGGACAGGGAGGTGAGCAGCGGCAGACCGAAGGAGAGGGTCTTGCCGGAGCCGGTACGTCCGCGGCCGAGGATGTCGCTGCCGGCCAGGGCGTCGGGGATCGTCGCCGCCTGGATCGGGAAGGGGGTGGTGACCCCGTTCTGCGCCAGCTTGCGGACGATCCCCTCGGGCAGGCCGAGGTCGCCGAAGGTCACGCTGGGGGTTTCGGGAGCGGTCTGCTCCTCGGTGACGGCCTCGTCGGCGCCGTCGGTGTCGATGGGCATGGCGGAACGGTCGGCAGTGTCAATAGACATGCTGAAGCTAAAACCTCTCGGAGATTTCGGCACGCGCCAGCTCCGGAGGTTGCTTACAACCGCCTCGATGCGGTCAGCCACAGGAGAAAAGGAACGCGCCAACGCGGCGCGCTTCGGTTCGGCGCCGGGCAATGGGATCAAACGATCTACCAGCATACGCATACGAGACCGCTTTGGCCAATTCGGTCCTCTCGGCCCCTCCCGTTCCTCATGTGGCGCCGTTCACCGAGGGTGCGCTGGACGGCGACGGCTCGGGCGACTCGCCGCCCCCGGACGGCGGCGGCGAGCTGTCCCCCGGCGGGGGCGTCGTCGACGGCCGGTCCGAGGGGGGCGAGGACTGCGAGGGCCGCCCCGAGGACGAGGGGCGCCCCGACGGCTTCCCGCTGTGGGAGCGGTCCGGGCCCTGGGTCGGCCCCGGTACCGACTCCTCCGCCGACACCGAGGGCGAGCCGGCCCCGGGCGCGAGGGCCCCGGGCCGCCCCTCCACCCCGCCCGCGCCGCCCACGCTCACGCAGCCGGTCACGGAGCCCAGGGCGAGCACGGGCAGGAGCAGCACGGCCGCCGTACGCGCGCGGGCGGTGGCAGGGGTCACGGAGGCACCTCTGGTGGATCTGGCGGGACCGGTGGGTCCGGTGGGTCCCGCGGGGGCGTGGCGGGATCGGGTTCCGCGCTGCCCAACGGGCCCACGGCCCTCGGGGACACGCCCGTAGGGGCGGGAGCGCGCCCCCGCGGCGACCGGCCCGCCCCCGCGCGGGTCACCGAACGGCTGCCACCCGGCGCCCCTTTGGCACGCCCCGGTACCGCAATCCGCGCCGGACGCTGCCCGAACGGCCGTCCGTCCCGGACAATGGCGGTGTGCTGGAGATGTCACGCGAAGCGTTCGAGGAACTGGTCAGCGACGCGCTGGACCGGATCCCGCCCGAGCTGACCCGCGTCATGGACAACGTGGCGGTGTTCGTCGAGGACGAGCCCGACCCCGCCGATCCGGAGCTGCTGGGCCTGTACGAGGGGACGCCGCTGACCGAGCGCGGGGAGTGGTACGCGGGCGTCCTGCCGGACCGGATCACGATCTACCGCGGCCCGACCCTGCGCATGTGCGGCACGAAGGAGGAGATCGTGCACGAGGTCGCCACGACCGTCGTCCACGAGGTGGCGCACCACTTCGGCATCGAGGACGAACGCCTGCACGAACTCGGCTGGGGCTGAGCCCCGGTGACCCCCCGCGGGCGCGCGGGGGACCTCCGTCCTGCGGCGCATGGCCCGCGACGGCCGGGGGCATACGTCGGCAATGCTCCGTGTTCGCTCTCGTGTGCCCCGTATCCGTGACCTGTGGCGCCGCCACCGCACCGCCCAACCGCCCGCCGCCTCCCTCCCCCTCCCCCCGGCCCGCCCCTACCTGGGCGCGCTCGGGCTGCTCGCGGTGACGCTGGTGGGCGGCTGGCTCGGCCTGGTGGTGCTGGGCAGCATCGAGGAACCGGTCGGCCCGATGAACACCCGGATGTCGCTGCACCCGTCCTGGACCGGGGACACGAAGGTCAACATCTCCCCGCTGGGCTCCCTCCAGCTGGACAGCCACGACGGCCCGCTGCGTCTGGTCGTGGACGTCGACACCCTCGACCCCGACCGGGCCCGGACCCTCGTGCGGCACCCGGAGCGGATCAGCGGGCTGCAGAGCGAGGTCGCCGCCGACGTCGAGCACAGCACGACCGAGCTCGCGCTGCGGTCCTCGGTGGCCGCGCTGACCGGCGCCACCGCCCTCGGCCTGGCCGTCTACCGCAGGCCCCGCCGCGCCCTCGCCGCGGGCGGGCTCTCCCTCGCGGTGCTGGCGGCCTGCGCCGGCACCGCGTACGGCACCTGGAACCCGCGCAGCGTCCTGGAACCCCGGTTCTCCGGGCTGCTGAGCAGCGCCCCCTCGGTGGTCGGCAACGCGCGCAGCATCGTCAGCGACTTCGACATCTACCAGCAGGAACTCGCCCGCCTGGTGACCAACATGACCCGGCTGTACGACGCGACGTCCACGCTGCCCGCGTACAACCCGGACCCGACCACGCTGCGCGTGCTGCACGTCTCGGACATCCACCTCAACCCGGCCGCCTGGCAGATCATCGAGTCCGTCGTCGCCGAGTACAAGATCGACGTGATCGTCGACACCGGCGACCTGATGGACCACGGCACCACCGCCGAGAACGGCTTCACCTCCGCCATCCCCGACCTCGGCGCGCCCTACGTCTTCGTCCGCGGCAACCACGACTCCATGGACAGCCAGCGCGCGGTCGCCGGCCGCGCCAACGCGTACGTGGTCGACGACGGCCGGTCCGTGGTCGTCAAGGGGCTGCGCATCGCCGGCATCGGCGACCCGCAGTTCACCCCGGACCGCTCGGTCGAGGCGGCCGGCGACCCGTCGGAACGGGTGGCCGGGCAGGAGCTGGCCGACGCCATCCGGCGGCAGAACGCCACGGGCGCCAAGGTCGACATCGCCGTCGCCCACAATCCGATCGCCGCCGCCCAGACGGACGGCACCGTCCCGCTGATCCTCTCCGGGCACACCCACACCCGGGACGTCGACGTCCTCGAGCACGGCAGCCGGCTGATGGTGCAGGGCACCACCGGCGGCGGCGGACTGCGCGCCGTCGAGGGCGACACCCCCCAGAAGGTGGAGGCCTCCGTGCTCTACCTGGACCGGGACACCCACGCCCTCCAGGCCTGGGACGAGATCACCCTCGGCGGGCTCGGGCTGTCCACCGCCGAGGTCTCCCGCCACCTCCCGGAGGAGGTGGAGCCGGGCCGCGCCCCGTCCCCCTCCTCCTCCCCCTCGAAGG
>NZ_JARAVK010000366.1:0-6769 GCF_033792765.1 Streptomyces sp. PA03-6a
ACAACATCGCCAAAACCACCCGCGCAATCCGCGACCAACCCGAACGAGCACTCCCACTTCTGGGCATCACCAACAAGCCCGAACCTTAAGGAACTTGATCAAGCCCTGCAGTGCATCAGGCCCGGGTGGCTGGTCGGCTGCAGGGGGCGGGGGTGGGGCGAACCAGGTGTTCCAGCAGAAGCTGAACGCGCAGTTCACGAGGGTCTGGTGGCGGCGGATGGCGGCATCGGAGCGGACCTGGAAGTCGGCCCAGCCGAGTTCGTCTTTGACCTGTTTGTAGCTCTGCTCGACCCAGTGTCAGAGCCCGTAGGTCCGCACGATCTCGGCAAGGTCAGCGGGCGGGTAGGGGGCTTCGACGGCGCGCGGGCTGCCGGGACGGGGTAGGTCGGTGGCCAGGTACCAGGTCGCCTTGGCCGGCAGGGTGGCCGGGTCGGCGGTGGCTACTACCAGGCGGACGTTCCCGTCCGGGCCCCACCAGCCCAGCCTGGCCTCGGCGGCCCACCAGGTGGCGGTGTGCCCGTCGCGGAAGGTGCGATCGATGCGTGACCAGTCCCCAGGGTGTTCGGCATCCTGCCAGGTCAGGAGGCGGGCGGCGTCGACGGGAGTGTGGGCGTCCGGGCCGTAGGCCCAGGTTCCGTGCCGGGGCTTGAGGGCCATCACGAACGGCAGGCCGGCGGCATGCAGGTCTGAGCGGAAGCTGTCCTGGTCGCCGTAGGCGCAATCGGCGGCCACCGCGCGGAAGTCCAGCCCGGCCGCCTTGGCCTGGGCGGCCAGGTCCGCCGCGATCCGCAGTTTGGTGCGGAAGTCCGGGTCGCTCTTGCCTCGGGGGAAGTGATGGGCCGGAGTATAGGGACAGGCGTGCACCGGGTAGTAGACGCGCTCGTCCGCCCAGCAGGTGGTCACGGTGACCACACCACGGTCGATCTTCCCGACCGAGCCGAGATACTGCTTGCCCACGTGCGCGGTCGCCGTCCCGTCCTTGCGGTCGCCGGAGTCATCGACCACCAGTACCCCGCCCGAATGCGGTGCGGTGGCCGGGGCGGCCAGCAACAGCTCCAGGCGGCGGGCGTTGACCGCTTCCTGGCTCCAGGTCGACTCGGACAGGAAGAACTGCAGCCGCTGCACCGCCGCATGCTGGGCACCGGCCACCGGTTCGGCGCCGGCCAGGCAGGTCAGCGTCTTGTTGCGGTCCCGGGGAAGCAGCAGCCCGGCCAGGTACTCGCGGAACCCACGCCGCTGGGCCAGCGTGCCGAAGAGATCATCGAACCGGGCGGCGTATGCCTCCAGCGGACCAGGTGCGGGCGGACACGACAGCCGCTTCGTCATCTCGGGCTCCCCAGACCGTAGTTGACGCCTACACCTCACGGCCTACTCCAGTACGGACCCGCCGTCAACAAACCACCGGGGCGGCCGCCCGCCTGACACTGAAGCGAATGTGATAGTTGCCGTTGCTGTCACGAACGATTGCGCCGTTCGTGATGTGGAAGCTCGTCTCCGGACTCAGCCCCTTCAACTTGTTGAAGGTCGAGAGGACGTTCCCCGTGCTCTTGCCGTTCACCGTCCGCATAACAGCCCGATAGGCATCATCACCCGCCGCGAAGTTCAGCGTCTGCGACCTCCTCAGCAAGCCGCCCAGTGTCTCCTTTGCCTCCGAACCCGACACGTTCTGGTGGTAGATGTACCGCGGCAACCACTCCAGAACGGTATCCGGCCTCTTCTCGGTCCCCAGCCCCTTCGCCACCTGCTTCGACAGCGCATTCTTGCTCAGACCCGCGCCCAGCGTCGGGCGCACCGCCGCCCAGTGACTGATGAACGCCTCACTCGCCGTATAGACAAGCCCCGGCTGACGGTAGATCTCCATCATCACCGCCACCGTCGCCCCATCCTCCCGGAACCCGCACATATCGATGAACGAACCACCACTAACCGGAGGCCTGCTCTCCGGAAACTCCGGATCCGGCTCGTAATCCGCCGACACCTCCCTGACCTCCACCAGTTCCTTCGAAATCTCCCCGAAGGACCGGAACCCCGGAGGAATTCGCTGCACCACACTCACGTCACGCTCGGCATCCCGCCTCGCTCGCGCGAACTCAAGTAACCGGGTCGGCGCAGGCGCCAGTGGAGCACGCCCCGGCCTCCCGGCACCTCCCGGCCTCATGCCCAGACGCGCCATGGCGTCCGCCGGCACAGCCGTACGCAGATCCGCGGGCGGCCTGTCCGAGGTACGGGCAGAGAAGCGGCCGTGCGATGTGACCCTCAGGTTCGCGTCCTGGCGGCTGGTGAGCTCGTTCACCAGCGCGTCCACCCCCTTCACCGTACGTGCCGTGCGCGCGGAGGTGATGTCGAACAGCTGCCGGTATGCCCGCCCGCGCCGGCAAAGCGGTTGGCTTCGTACCCCTGGTTGTCGCTCTCCTCGGTGATCCAGCCGAGTTCCGACCACTGCGCCGCGTGCCCGGGGTCGAGCGCGGAGGCCTGCTCGTGCGGCCCCGCGTTCGGGACGCCGAGGGACTCGAAGTGGGTGATGAGGGCCTTCGCCAGGGCCGACGGCCCGGTCAGCGCGGCTCCAATACCGCTCAGCCCGTTGGCCGGGGCGTCCACGTCCAAGAGGTCGTCCAGCATCGGGGACTTCGCCACCGCACCAACGATGTTGCCCATCAGGTCGGAACGCGGGGGCACGACGAAGAAGTTGTTGTTGAACTCCGCCAGGCTGACCCGGTGGTCCACCGCCTCCTTGAGCGAGACCTCCCCGGCAGGCTTGCCGAGTTCCTCGGCGGCCAGGGCCTTTGTCTGCTCCAGCATCCTCCCGTCACGGATCATCGGCGGCAGGTAGGGGATGTCGCTGACGCCCACCCGCGGCATCGGCGCCTTCAGGTCGATACCGCCGGGGGCGATGTCGACGTCCGCGTACACCCCGCCCTCCCGCCAGAGGACGGCGTAGCGGGCAGCGTCGGAAAGCGCCGGATACACACCGGCCTCGGTGGCGTCCCGTCCCTTCTGGTACAAGTCGCGCAGGGTCGACAGGCCGGGCTCCCCGGACAACGGGTCCGGCCGCAGGCGCCCCCGGAAATCCGCCACGGGCCGCTTCGGCAACAGCTCGGTGATCTCCCGGAACTCCACGCCCAGCCCCCGCAGGGCCTCCCTCCTCCCCTTGTCCCACGTGCTCACCGCGGCGCCGTGCCCATTACGGCCGGTGTCGGTCCACATCTGGACCTTCCACCCGGATTCCTTCGCCCGGACGGCCCATTCGGTGACGTTGGACACCGCGGCGTCCTTCATCGGGCGGCCCAGCCAGACGAAATTCACCGTCCGCGGAATTTCCACGGCCCCCGGAAGGGATCCGATCGCTGGATCGGCGAACCCCCTCTCCATGTTCGTGATCACCCGGTCGATGTCATCGACCAGCGGTTGGCGGCCCGGGTCCGCAGCCGCCTGTTGCCGCACCGTCCCGCGCAGCACGCGCGCCGCGCTCAGCCGCCCTTCCATCACCAGTCCGATAGCGTGGCCGAGCACCCCGTCGGCATCCTTCGCCGCGACGTCGGCAAGCCGCTGTACGACAGGCGCCAGCTGCTCCCGGGGGTGCTGCGGCCGCGACGGCGCAGCGTCGGCTGCCGGCGGGCGGGAGGTTGTGCCGCCCCGGTCCAGCCTGCTGAGCCAGCCGCCGGACCCCGAGGGCGCCCCGAACCGCCGGTCGGACGAGGGGTCCAGCACCGCGTGGGCCGTCGAGGAGGACTCCGTGAACCGCTCCAGCGCGTCCGGAACCGCCGTGCCATGGTGGTCCACCACGATCGCCGCCGCTTCGACAGGCGGTGTCGCCGGGGGCTCCGACGACACCGACGGCTCCCGGCCCGGTGCGATCTCCACCCACACCGGCGCCTGCCCCCGGTCGTTCGTGTCGCGTGGCATGTAGGCCACGACCGCGTGACCGCGGCCGAACGGCGAGCGCGTCAGCCCCACTGCCGCAGCCCCCGGCTCGCGCCCCTTCAGCGCGCCCGAGACCGCGTCCCACGACCCCACCTCACGCCACGGCGCCGCCCCGCCCAGCCGGCCTGAGGCACCGGAGCCGACCGCCGCATCGTCTGCCGTCCGCCCCGCGGCCGGGAACGGGTGACCGCTCCCGTCGGGGTGCACCTCGTCGAGAAAGTGTTCCACAGCGGTCACGCACCACTGCAGGTCCGCCTCGAACGGATCCTGCCCGGCATCCCGCAGACCTGCGACGTCCCGGTCGAGCCGATCACGGACCCGGACCGCCGCCGCCTGGACGCCGCCGACGTCAAGAGCCAGCCCGGTCCGCTTCTCTGCACCGCCGAGTGCATGGTCTGATGTGTGGCGCGGGTCGGTACTGGCTGTCAGCGGCACACGGATGTCCGGCGTTGTCTTGGCGCGGTCGATGGACGGTCTGCTGTCCTCGCCCTTGACGGTCGCGGGCGACACGTTGCCGTTGATGGCGGTCGAACGCGCAGTGGTGCTCGGCTGAGCGTCCTGCTCCCGTGTGGAATCCGTGCGGATGCGTGGCACGGAAGACGACGCGGCCGTGGGTACCGCTGGCGCACCGCTTGCAGCGTCCGTTACCGCTGCCTGGTCTTTCGGCCGGCCCTGTTCACCGCCGGGTGCATCGGGGTCGCCTACCGTCCTGGGGGTGGCATGCGGGGCCTGTGCCTTATCCGGGGCCGGGAAGCGCTCCATGACGGGCCCGCCCACGCCCGTTCCGGTGTCGGCGGCCGCCACCGGCCGCGGACCCGTCCCCAGGTGCGCCGGACCACTGAAGCCGGCAAGGCCAGCCGGCTCAGCGGTCCCTGTGGCATGACCCGGTACCTCAGACCCCGCCCCCGGCGCAGTACCTGCGGCCCTGCCAACAGCCAGGCCCGCCTCCGGCGCGGACCCCGCACCCTGCCCGTCCGCCCCGTGACCCGGCATTCGCTCACCCGGGGCTCCTGACATCTCCAGGACCGAGCTGGCCGAGCCATCGCTGCCGGGCGTGCTGCCGAAACCAGGCAACGCATCCGGCAGCGAACCCACCGCCCCGCGGACCGCCGGGTGCGGCAAGACCCCGGACACGGACGCATCATGACCAGACCCGCCCGCGGCATGCACACCACCGACAACGGGGCCATCAGAGGTAGTGCCGGTGGTGACATAGCCCCCCTCCGCACCTGGACCGCGCCCACCCACCGGGCTGCCTGCCGGGCCTTCGGACCCCGTCACAGACCGCGCAGCACCATTCCCCGGCGCGGGCGCCCCTCCACCACCGACCGCTGCGCTACCTTGCGGCGAGCCCGAACCCGCACCAGCGCCCGGGAAGGCGTCCCGCACCGAACCACTCCCGGTACCGCCCCACCCCCCAACCGCACCTACACCCGCACTGCCGGCCAGGGCATCATCATCGGCACGTGCACCACCACTGCGGTCGCTACTCGCCCGCATGAATCCTGGAACAACACGAGAACTAGAAGGACCAAACACGGAACCCAGGCGCTGCCCCAGGGCTTCTCGTTCGTCAGTTCCCAGGCTTCTCAGGTAGTCCGCGACAACCTGCTCCTTCACCCCGTCGTTGTCCACAAACGCCATCCTGACAATGGGGCCCCGCCGCGAACCGGACGACCGGCTACCCGCTGCCTCAGAATCTGACCGCGCATGTTCGCTGGCCACCTGCCGGGTAATAGCAGCCGCACCCTTATTGCCGAGACGCTTGAAAGCTACGGCGACCGCGCCCCAGTCGCGGCTGGTCCAACTCCCGGTGCTGTCTCGGCTGGGCAGCCACCCGCGGAGGACCAGGGTTTCGATTTCAGCCTTTTCACTAACCGACAGGGCCGCCCATTCGAGAGCAAAGACATCCACGCCCTGAGCCCTCAGCGCGTCCCCAGCCCTGACAAGGCGAGCCGCCGCGCTAGCCACGTCATGCACCGCATCCAACGCCACTCCGAGGTACTCCTCAAACGCATCAGCCAGTTTCACAGTCCGGGCACTGGCATGCCGCCCATCAGGATCAGTGGCAAACCGACGCGCAGCCTCCGTGTCCGCCGGCCCCCGGTCACGACCGACCAAAGGTGTAACCGGACCAGCAGGTACCTGCTCCCGCCTAGCAAAGCCGACGGCAGTACGGCGGATATCACGGTCATCGGCAGTACGGGGCAAGGCAGGCGTGTTCAAGCCCTCAGGGGCCTGCGCCTCAAGCACCGAGATCATTCGGAGTTGCTGGATCCTCCGCAGCACCTCAGCCGTTACCTCAGCTTGCCTTTCGGCTGGGGTGTTAACGGGGTTTGCGGTAACGGCCTGGGGGAACCTGCGGTCCGGGTCCAGCAGAGCTGCCTTATACGGGTCGACACTGTGACCGGTCAGCCAGGCAAGAACCTTCTCACGACTGCGCCCAGACTCCGGTAGCTCGTTCTTGCCGTACTCCACATCCTTCTTGTCGTCGACCACCGCGTCGCCACCGTTCACCAACGTGGCATCGTCGTCGGCCTCCTCTGCCACTGCGGTCCCGTCGAGCCCACTACGAACAGAATCGGCGGCAGGAACAGGACCGGTGGCTTCGTCGGCACGGGCCGCTGGCATACCGCCCGTGCCTGTACCGGCGGTTCCCCCGCCGGCGGAACCCGTGTCGCTGCCGCGGCCCGCACCGCCGAAAACCGCAGCCCCGGCAGTACCCCCGCCACTGACAGGGGAGGCAACTGGGTCAACAAACGCCAGAGCAGTCAGCACCTGCTCATATTCCGCACTGCCCTTCTCAAACCCGTCCCGCAACTCCTCCAGGACCTGCCGCTTCTGCGCC
>NZ_JARAVK010000367.1:0-6755 GCF_033792765.1 Streptomyces sp. PA03-6a
CCGCCGACGCAAGCCATGGCCACCGAGGGCACACCCACGGCGGCGACGGCGAGGGCGGCGACGGTGATCTTCCGGAAGGGCTTCATCCGGCGGTGCTTCGTCATTGCGTGACCTCACTCCAGGGTTCGGCGTGCGTGTTCACAACCCACCTGAGCTGCCGTGACGGCTGGCGGACCCGGCCATTGTGTGGACCGTCCCGAACATCGGGCAATGAAAGATCGGTACTACGCGGACTCGTAGCCGCGATGCCTCTTGCGCCCGGCGGGTGAGCGTGCCGCGCCGCCGGAACCACGGTGCGGAAGAGACCTGATGGGCCCTCAGATCGCTGTCCCCACCCCGGGAGAGGCCCATGACGCCGTACGGATCGGATACCGTCGCCCCCCTGTGCGAATTATGTCCCATTCCGTTCCGGATAGATGTTATATGCCGCGTGGACGCCCGCTACTAAGTCGCACCGTAACCACCCGATCCAGCGTGAGGGACATCACGGGACGCCCCGGGAACAGTTGCCGCGACGGCCGTCACGGGCACACCGCAAGGCACAATCACCGCATGCGACACATCCTCGTCATCGGCATCGGCGCGGGCGATCCCGAACACCTCACCCTTCAGGCGGTCAAGGCGATCGGCCGTACGGACGTCTTCCTCGTCCTCGGGAAACCCGAGGAACGCCAGGACCTGATCCGCCTGCGCCGGCGGATGCTGGACGACCACGCGCGCCCCGGCCACCGCCTCGTCGAGGTTCCCGACGCCGAGCGCGACCGCACCGCTCCCGGCTACGCCGAGGCCGTCGAGGACTGGCGACGCCGCCGCGCCGACCTGGTGGCCGGACTCCTCGACGCCCACCTCGGCCCCGGCGAGACCGGCGCCTTCCTGGTCTGGGGTGACCCCTCCCTCTACGACAGCGTGATCGCCGTCGTCGAGGAGGTCCTGGCCCGCCGGCCCGGTTCCTTCACCCACGAGGTCGTGCCCGGCATCAGCAGCGTCGCCGCCCTCGCGGCCCGCCACCGCCTCACCCTCACCCGGGTCGGGCGCCCCCTGCAGATCACCACCGGCCGCCGCCTCGCCGAGGGGTTCCCCGAGGAGGCCGACGACGTGGTGGTCATGCTCGACGGCGGCGCCGCCTTCGCCGGCCTCGACCCCGAGGGCCTGGACATCCACTACGGCGCCTACCTCGGGACCGAGGACGAGATCCTCCTCTCCGGCCCGCTCGCCGAGACCTCCGAGCGCATCCTGCGGGCGCGTACCGAGGCCCGGGAACGCAAGGGGTGGATCATGGACACCTACCTGCTGCGCCGGCTCCCCGGCGCGCCGAGGTGAGCCACGCGCAGCGCGCGCGGCCGGTCCCGTAACGGGGACCGAACACCCCTTACTGTGACATCCGGTACTGAACCCCTGCGTACGGGATGAGGTCGAGGACGTGCCGTTCGCGGAGGCGGCCGCCGGTGACGGGCCCGGGCCCGCCGGCGCGCCGGGCCCGGACGCCCGGCCGTGGTCGCGGGCACCCCTGCTGGCGGTGTGCGCCGGCTACTTCATGGTCATCCTGGACGTGACCGTCATCAACGTCGCCGTGCCCGTGGTGGGCCGCGATCTCTCGGCCTCGCTCACCGGGATCCAGTGGATCACCGACGGCTACACGATGGTGTTCGCCGGGCTGCTGCTCACCGGCGGGGCCCTCGGCGACCGGCTGGGCAACCGCCGCGTCTTCTGCACCGGCGTGGCCGTGTTCACCGTGTCCTCGGCCGCCTGCGCGCTCGCGCCGGACGCCCCGTCCCTGGTCGCCGCGCGGCTGGCCGAGGGACTCGGCGCGGCGCTGATCGTGCCCGGCTCCCTGGCGCTGCTCCAGCAGGCCTATCCCGTCCCCGCCGCGCGATCGCGCGCCGTCGGGCTGTGGGGCTCGATGGCCGGCGTCGCGGCCTCCGCGGGCCCGCTGCTGGGCGGGCTGCTTGTGTCCACGGTGGGCTGGCGGTGGGTCTTCCTGGTCAACCTGCCCGTCGGCGTCGCCTGTCTGGCGCTGACGCTGCGGCACGTCGCGCCCTCGCGCCGGCGCGCCGACCGGGCCCTGGACTGGCCCGCGCAGTGCGCCGTCGTGGCCGCGGTCGCCCTGCTGACCGCCGTCCTCAACGAAGCCGGGCGGCGCGGGTGGTCCGATCCGGCGGTCCTCGCCGGCGCCGGCCTGGCGCTCCTGGCCGTCGTGGCGTTCGCGGTGCGCGAGCGGCTGGCCCGCTCGCCCGCGATCCCACCGCACATGCTGCGCTCCCGGGCGGTCGGCGGCGGCTCGCTGACCGGGCTGCTCTTCAACTTCGCCTTCTACGGCATGGTGTTCACCGCCAGCGTCTCCTTCCAGCACGAGCGCGGCTACAGCGCCCTCGGCACCGGCCTCGCCCTCTTCCCGGCCGTGGCGACGACGATGTTCGCCTCCGTCCTGTCCGGGCGGCTGGCCCGCAGGACCGGGGACCGTCCGCTGGTCGTCACCGGCATGCTGCTGGGCGCCCTCGGGCTCGCCGGCTGGGCCGCGGCGGGGCCCGACCCGGCCTACCCGCTGCTCGTCGCCCCCATGATGGCCGCGGGTTTCGGCACCTCCTTCGCCCTCACCGGCACGACCACCACCGTCATGGCGGCCGCGCCCCCCGGCTACTCCGGGACCGCCTCAGCCCTGTTCAACACCGCCCGCCAGATCGGCAGCACCGCCGGTGTGGCCCTCGGTGGCACCCTCCTCGCCACCGCCGCCGACCACGGCACGGGGCTGCGCCTCGCCATGGCCGCCGGCGCCCTCGCCTACCTGACCGCCGCGGCCCTGGCCCTGCGGTGCGTACCCCGGAAGGCCCGGCCCGCCCCCGTGCGGTGACCGGACGGGGACGGCGCCACGCGCCCTGCGTCCCACGAGGCCCTCACCACCTGCCGGAACTGGTTATTCCGTGACCTGAGTGCCGCTCTGCCGTCAACTCGGCGCGTCGCTTCGGAAAGCCTTTGTTCGCCTTCAATTAAGAGTCGATCCATAGGTTCGACAAATGTTTGAGAATCCCCATGAGTGCGCAGTGCACGGTGCGGAGGACCGACGGTGACGACGCAGACCGCTGAATCCGCGACCGCCGTGATCCCGCAGCCGGCGCCGGAATCGGGCGGAACGGCACTGATCTCGTACATCCTCCCCGTGTACAACGAGCAGGACGGCATCCGCCACTTCCACGAGGAGCTGGCCAAGGCCCTCGCCGGGCGGCCGGAATTCCGCTACGAGATCGTGTACGTCAACGACGGCTCCGCCGACGGCTCCCTGACCATCCTCAGGGACCTGGCGAAGAACGACCCCCGCGTGCGGGTGGTCGACTTCGCCCGGAACTACGGCCACCAGATCGCCATCACCGCCGGCCTGGACGAGGCCACCGGCGACGCCGTCATCATCATGGACACCGACCTCCAGGACCCGCCGAAGATCAGCCTGGAGTTGGTCGACGCCTGGCGCGCCGGTGCCGAGATCGTCCACGCGCGCCGCCGTACCCGCCGTGACACGATCTTCAAGCGCACCACCGCGCACGCGTTCTACCGCATCCTGCGCAGCTGGGCCGAGGTGGACATCCCGCTCGACACCGGCGACTTCCGGCTCCTGGACCGGCGGGCGGCCGACGAGCTGCGCCGCTTCCGTGAGCGCAGCCGTTTCGTGCGCGGCATGGTCGCCTCGATGGGGTTCCGGCAGACCGAGGTCCAGTTCGACCGCGACGAGCGCTTCGCCGGGGAGACCAAGTACCCGCTGCGGAAGATGGCCCGCCTCGCCATCGACGGCGTCACGAGCTTCTCCACCGTCCCGCTGCGGCTGATCAGCCGGCTGGGCTTCCTCGTGCTCGCCCTCTCCCTCGCCGGCATCGTGTACGCGCTGGGCATGAAGATCTTCCGGCCCGACATCACGGTGTCCGGCTGGACCATGCTCATGGTCGTCACCCTGTTCCTCGGCGGTACCCAGATGCTCGCCATCGGGGTGCTCGGCAGCTACATAGGACGCATATACAGCGAGGCGCAGAACCGGCCGCTGTACATCGTGCGCGAGGTCCTGCGGCATGACGGCGACTGAGGCGGCCGGGGACGCGGACACCGCGGCCCCGGCTCCGGCCGGTCCCGACCGGCGGGCGGACCTGCGGCAGCTGATCCGCTACGGCCTGGTCGGCGGCAGCGGCGTCGCCCTCGACCTCCTGGCCTTCCTGCTGCTCTTCAACGTGCTCGGCCTCGACGAGCAGGTCGCCAACATCATCAGCACGAGCCTCGGCATCACCAACAACTTCGTGCTCAACGCGATCTTCACGTTCGACAAGCGGGACCGGCTGTTCGTGCGCTTCCTGCGTTTCTACGCGGTCGGCGTCACCGGCATCGCCCTGACCTACGTGCTGTTCCAGATCTTCACCAGCTGGCTGGGCGTCGACGCGAACATCGTCAAGGCGGGTTCGCTGCCGCTGGTGCTGGCCACCCAGTTCGTGCTCAACAGGAAGTGGAGTTTCGGATGAATCTCGGCATCATCGGTGCCGGCGCCACCGGCCTGACCGCCGCCTACGACGCGGTCAAGGCCGGACACCAGGTCACGGTGCTCGAGGCGGCCGACGAGCTGGGCGGACTCGCGGCGTCGATCCCCATCGGCGGCGTCCCGCTGGAGCGGTACTACCACCACATCTTCCGCAGCGACCGGGACATCATCGAGCTCATCGAGGAGCTCGGCCTCGGCGACGACCTGCGCTTCCACAAGCCCACCACCGGCGTCTACCGGGACGGCGAACTGCACCCCTTCAGCACCCCGCTGGAGATGCTGCGCTTCCCCTCCTTCTCGCTGGTCGACGGCGTGCGCTTCGGTGCCTCCTCCGCGCTGCTCAAGGCCGTCCGCAGCGGTGAGCGCTACAACGACCTCACCGCCCTGGACTGGCTGCGCCGCCGGGCCGGCCGCAAGGCCACCGAGACCATCTGGGAGCCGCTGCTGCGCGGCAAGTTCGGCGACCGGGCCGACGAGGTCTCCATGGCGTGGCTGTGGGCCCGCGTGCACTGCCGCACCTTCGAACTCGGCTACGTGCACGGCGGCTTCGAGCGTGTGTACGCGGCGCTGCGCGACGCCGTCGCCGCCCGCGGCGGCAAGGTCGAGTTCGGCAAGAAGGTGGAGACCATCCGCCAGCCCGAGGGTGCCGAGCAGGTCACGGTGACCACCGGCGACGGCGCGTCCTACGCCTTCGACCAGCTCATCGTCACCGTCCCGCAGCCGGTCTTCGCCAAGGCCGCGGACGTCCCCTCCGACGACACCGTGTGGCGCAACCAGTACCTCGGCGCCACCTGCTTCGTGCTCGAGGTCGACCGCAGCGTGATCCCGTACTACTGGCTCAACATCAACGACCCGGACTTCCCGTTCCTGGCCGTCGTGGAGCACACGCAGATGGTCGACCGCGAGGAGTACGGCGGCCGCCACCTCCTCTACGTCGGCAACTACGTGCCGCGGGACGACTGGCGGTTCACCACCGACCCCGCGGAGGTGCTGGACCGGTACATCCCGTACCTGCAGCGGCTCAACCCGGACTTCGACCGCTCGTGGATCCAGGAGTGGCACTTCTCCCGTGCCCCCTTCGCCCAGCCGGTCGTGACCCCCGAGTACCGCTCGCTCATCCCGGGGCACCGCACCCACATGAGCCGGGTCACGCTCGCCACGATGGCGCAGATCTACCCGCAGGACCGCGGGCAGAGTTACTCCATCGCGCTGGCGCACCGCGTCACGAAGCTCATCGGCGCGAGCTGAGGCGCCGGCGGCCGGGGCCCGGCCGGGTGACGCCCGGGCCCCAGCCGCGACCAGCTCCGTTCGTCGCCCCACACCGAGAACGGATCCACGTAGGGGCGCAGCAGTCCGGTCAGCACCGGGTCGCCGCCTCCCGCCAGTTCGTCCGAGGCCAGCTTCCGCGCGACCCCCGCGAGGAAGTCGGCGAGCTGGATCCGCGGGTCGTGGCGCGACTCGGCCAGCCGCAGCCCCGCCGGCCGCAGGTCCGGCGCCAGGCGGGCCCCGAGCCGCGCGATCCGTTCCTCGGTGAGCGAGTTCTGCCGGTCGTGCACGACGTGCACCCGGACCCCGTCCGCGCTCCAGCGCGCCACCGTCCGCTCCAGCGCGGGGAAGAGCGGGTCCAGCGGCTCCACGGCCTCAGGCGCCTCCGCGAGCCGCGCCCGGAACGCCTCCGCCCGCGGCCCGGCCCGCCGCAGCACCTCGACGACCCCGGCCAGGGCCCCGTCACCGCCGTCGTCCGGAGCCAGCGTCTCCAGGGCCCGGAAGAACGGGTCGACGGGCGCCGGCCCCGCCTCGTGGTTCCTGGTCCGCGCCAGTTCGTTGGCGGCCCGGAGGAAAGCGCGCCACCGCTCCGCGTCCACGGTGCGGCGCCCCTCGCGGTACAGCACGGCCGCCCGCGCCGCCGCGGACGGCCCCGGGGCCAGCACGTCGACGACCGCCACGACCACGAACCACGCCTTGTCGACGAGATGCACCGAGGCCTCGCCGCCCAGCGGCCCCGCCGGCCCGAGGAACCACTCCAGCACCGCCCGGTGCTTCTCGCGCAGCAGATGGTTCGCCTTGTACTCCTCGGCGGGCGAGCGGATCCGCTCGCGCACCTCCCGCAGCGCCCGGGCCGCCGCGTCGCCCGCGACGCACACGCCCGCGTGCGCGAAGACGTCCGTGTTCCCGCTTCTCGCCGTCCGAGCCCGACTCGTCGCAGGCGACCTCCAGGAACGTCACCCGCCCATCATTCCGCCCC
>NZ_JARAVK010000368.1:0-6677 GCF_033792765.1 Streptomyces sp. PA03-6a
CCCACAGTTCCCCCACCACCTGCCCAGCCCCACCGGCCTCCAGCACCCTCAGCACCGCGCCGGGCGTCGCGAGCCCCTCGGGGAGGGCGGCCAGGTCGTCCGCCTCGGCCTTGGCGCGGGCCTGCGCCGCGGTCACGCCCCGGCGCGTCCAGGACCGGACGTACTCCTCCCGCTTGCGGGCCGCCCACCCCGGGTACTCCGCCTCCGTCATGGGCCGCACGACGCTGCCGCCGGGCAGCGCGGGCGGCACGTCGGGCAGCGCCTTGAGCATGTTCCGGTTGCGGACGACGTACCCCAGCACGCCCGCGAGCCGGAGCGCGGCCGCGTCCTCCGTCCGCACCGAGACCTCGATGCGGCGGCAGCCCCAACCCCGCAGGACCTCCTCCGCGGCGAGGGCCGCGACCGTGCCGCGGCCGCGGCGCTGCTGGTCGTGGTCGATCCGCAGTGCGGCGATGCGCCCGACCTCGGGCCCGAACCGGGCGTCGGTGCACAGGGTGGTCTCCCCCACCGGGCGCCCGTTGACGCAGACGTGGAAGCGGCGGGCGCGTACTCCGCCGCGCCAGCGCTGTTCGGGCTCGGCCGGGCGCAGGGTGGTGGTCATGGTGTGGAGTTCTACCGGGTCGCCGCGGTTACGTCACGGCTTCAACCACCCGGGACCGCCCAGGCTCAGGGGTTCGGGTGCTCCACGGACCGCTCCGCGAAGACCCGCATCGCCTTGGCCGTGACCGGGCCGGGGCGGGCCCCGGTGGCCAGCTCGCGGTCGTCGACCCGGTGGACGCCCTGGACGTCGCGGAGCGAGGAGGTCACGAAGATCTCCTCCGCCTCGGCGAGGGCCTCGAAGGGCAGGTCGGCCTCGTCGGCGCCGGCCCACTCGATGACGAGCTCGCGGGTGATCCCGGCGAGGCATCCGGAGGCGAGCGGCGGCGTGAGCAGCTTGCCCCCGAGGACGACGAAGACGTTGGAGCCGGTGCCCTCGCAGAGGCGTCCCTGCGTGTTGGCGAAGAGCGCCTCGGAGGCGCCGTGCTGGTGGGCACGGGCCAGGGCCACGACGTTCTCCCCGTACGAGGTCGTCTTGAGCCCGGCGAGGGCGCCCTTCTCGTTGCGGGTCCAGGGGACGGTGACGACGGCCGTCGTGTCGGGGCGGACGCTCGCGGCGCCGAGGGCGACGACCAGGGTGGGGCCGGTGGTTCCGCGCTCGGAGCCGAGCGGCGAGGTGCCGCCGGTGTAGGTGACGCGGAGCCGGCCGTGGGGCGCCGGGTTGGCGGCGAGGACGGCCTCGCAGGCGTGGCGCACCTCGTCCAGGTCGGGCTCGGGCAGGCCGAGGCCGCGCGCGGAGCGGGCCAGCCGGCGCAGGTGGCGGTCCATCGCGAAGGCGGTGCCGCCGGTGGCCTTGAGCGTCTCGAAGACGCCGTCCCCGACGGTCAGGCCGTGGTCCATGACGGACACGGACGCCTCGTCGGTCTCGCGCAGCGCGCCGTTGACCCAGATCGCGCCGGCGGTGGTCGTGCTCACGGTGTCACTCTGCCCCATGGTTCCGTTCGCCTTCGTTCGAGTCGTACGTACCCGACGCTACTGCCAGCAGCCGGGAGGCCTTCAGTTCCGTCTCGTCCCACTCCCGCTCGGGATCGGAGCCCCAGGTGATGCCGGCACCGGTGCCGAAGCGCAGCACGGGGCCGCCGGGGGCGGCGCGGTCGATCCAGAAGGTGCGGATGCCCACGGCGAGCTCGCCGGTGCCGCGGTCGGCGTCGACCCAGCCGATGCCGCCGCAGTAGGGGCCGCGGGGGGCGGTCTCCAGTTCGGCGATGATGCGCAGGGCACTGGACTTGGGCGCGCCGGTGACGGAGCCCGGCGGGAACGCGGCGTCCAGCAGTGCGGCCCAGCCGGCGCCCTCGCGCAGTTCGCCGCGCACGGTGGAGACGAGGTGGACCAGGCCGGGGTGCTTCTCCACGACGCAGAGGTCGGGGACGGTGACCGTGCCGGTGGCGCAGACCTGCCCGAGGTCGTTGCGGACCAGGTCGACGATCATGACGTTCTCGGCGTGGTCCTTGGGCAGCAGGTCGGCCTCGGTACGGCCGGTGCCCTTGATGGGTCCGGACTCGACCACCTCGCCGCGGCGGCGCAGGAAGAGTTCGGGGGAGGCGCTGGCCACCTCTATGCCGTGCGCGGGCAGCCGGACCGTTCCCGCGTGCGGGGCGGGGTTGCCGCGGGCGAGGACGGCCGCGAGGGCGTCGACGTCGGCGTCCGGATCGGGCAGCGGCGCGGTGAGCACCCGGCAGAGGTTGGCCTGGTAGACCTCGCCGGCCGCGATGTACTCGCGGACGCGGCGCACTCCGGCGGTGTACCCGGCGCGGTCCAGTGAGGACGTCCAGTCGCCGCGGGCGGGGCCCTTCCAGGGCCGGCGGGGGGCGGCCGCGGCGGGTTCCGGCCGGACGTTCCCGAAGCGCGCGCAGACCATGTCGCCCTCGAAGCCGGCGACCACCGCCCAGAAGCCGGAGGAGTCCAGCGCGGCCGGGTCGGTGGTGACATCCCGCAGGTCGGAGGCGACGAGGCCGCCGAATCTGGCGAGGGGCTCGAGGTCGGGCACGGGGCTTCCCAGGTCGGTCCGGTGGGGCGAGTGCGAGTCTAAGTCGGCGGCGACGAGCGAGATGCGCTGGTCACCGACCCGGCACGCTGCGGAAACGCGTTTTGGTGGCGGAGCCGTAATCCGCTAGAGTTCAACTCGTCGCCGGGACGCGCAAGCGCATCGGCGGAGGTCCCGCCCGGGTGCGAGCTCCGGGGGAGACACTGCGGACGTGGCTCAGTTGGTAGAGCATCACCTTGCCAAGGTGAGGGTCGCGAGTTCGAATCTCGTCGTCCGCTCGAAGTGGGGGTCACCGCCCCCGCGCTGGTGGAGTGGCCGAGAGGCGAGGCAACGGCCTGCAAAGCCGTCTACACGGGTTCAAATCCCGTCTCCACCTCTGAGGACGATTAGCTCAGCGGGAGAGCGCTTCCCTGACACGGAAGAGGTCACTGGTTCAATCCCAGTATCGTCCACTGGGCCCGCGAGGGCCTTCCCCGACGCTTCGGCAGGGGACCCGAGCGCGATTAGCTCAGCGGGAGAGCGCTTCCCTGACACGGAAGAGGTCACTGGTTCAATCCCAGTATCGCGCACGCTGCACCAGAACCACCCGCAGTACCGAGGACGATTAGCTCAGCGGGAGAGCGCTTCCCTGACACGGAAGAGGTCACTGGTTCAATCCCAGTATCGTCCACCAGCAGCCGAGGGCCGGAGCGTTCGCTCCGGCCCTCGGTCGTGTCATGACGAGAAGAGCATGTGCGCCCAGCTCTGCTGCTTGTGGTGGCCGTGGTGGCCCCCGTGGTGCCCGCCGTGCGGGGCACCCCAGGCCGGGGCGGCGTGCTGCTGCGGGTACGCCTGCGGGTAACCGGGCGGCGGCGGGGCGGGCTGGGCGTACTGCGACTCCATGCGGGTCAGCGCCTCGAGCTCCCCGTAGTCCAGGAAGATCCCCCGGCAGTTGCCGCACTGCTCGATCTGGACGCCGCTGCGGGTGAACGTCTGCATCGGGCCATGACACTTGGGACAGAGCATCGTCGGCTCATCTCCTCGTTCGCGCCGGCCGGGGGTCCTCCCCCGGCGTAGGACTGCACTTTACTTCCGCGATTCGGCGGCACGTATCGAGGACGGTCCGTTCCGTCCCGTCGAGTGCGCGGCCCTCCTGCGCGGCCTTGGCGACGGCTGTCGCCGCGGTCTGGACCGCCAACGCCCGTGCCGCCACGTCGAGATGCGGCCACGGGTCGCCGTCCTCGGGAACGGCGGGGCCGCCGCCGGCGCGGTACGCGCCGAGGAAGCGGCCCCAATCGGCGGGGTCGAGCAGCCCGGCGGCGAACCACATCGCCGGCCGGGCCAGGTCCCAGGCGGGCTCGCCGAGCCCGAGGTCGTCCACGTCGATGAGGCACCACGGCCCGTCGGGGGCCGGGTGGCGCACCAGTTGGCCCATGTGCAGGTCGCCGTGGCACAGCACCTGCCGCGGCTGCGGGGCCTCGCCGCGCGCCCAGGGCGGCAGGCCGCGCCAGGCGGCGAGCACCGCCGGGTCGCCGGCGCCGGCGGCGAGCATCCTCGCGACCGCGCCGGCCGCCCTGAGGGGGCCGCGCATCTGCGGCGGCGGGCCGGGCAGCGCGGCCGCCGGCACGGTGTGCAGACGGGCCAGGAGCGCGCCGGCCTCCGCCCAGGGTGCGGAGTCCGGGTCGTCGCGGTCGACCGGCTCGCCGAGGGGCCACAGGCTCACGGTGCGGCCGAGGAGCACGGCACTCAACGCGCCGCCGTGGTCGGGCAGCGGCGCCGGGGGCAGCAGGACGCCGTCGAGCAGAGGATGGGCGGCCACGAGCAGCCGCAGGGCGAGCTCTTGCGGATCGGTGCCCGGAGCGTGCGCCTTGGCGACGAGGCGGCCGCCACGGACGACGGTGACGTCGGGCCGTTCGGCGAGCACGGCGGGCCGCGCCTGGGCGGGTACCCGCGAGGCCGCTGCCGCGACCGCCCCCAGGGCGTGCGTCAGCGGTGCTCCGCTGCTGGTCACTTCCTCCCCCATGCCCCGTGTCACCGGCCCACTGTGCGGCAGCGCGCCGCCCACTGGCAATGCCGGGTGTGATGCCCGGGTACCGCCACGGTACCCGGGCATTCATGCCGTCCGCCGTACCCCCGTCCCCACGGGGTTGGTTCGCCGGTCCTCGCGGCCCCGGACCGCTCTTCCGGGGCCGCGGGGCGTCTGTCAGCGCCCCATCAGACCGGCTACGGACGACGCCTGTGTGACCACCGCGTCCCAGCCCCCGAAGGCCACCGCGAGCAGCACCGCGAGCGGCAGCACCATAGCCACCGCCACCAGCGGATGCCGGGTGCCCGACGGGCGTATGCCGAAGGCGGCGATCCTGCTGCCGCGCGCCGGCCGCACCGTACGGCTCACCGTGTTCGCCATGGCCCTCTCCCGGGTCGTGGTCCGTGATCATGCACAGTTGTCTGGGCGGCGGGCGTTTGACCTCGGGGGACGAGTGCTCCGCCCGCCGCTTGACCTCAACATTAGGCGCGGCACGGGCGCCGGTCGTCATGCCCTCGTACCGCTTCCCTGGCCTCCCCGAGGATGACTCCGGGTCCGGTCGCGTACTCCCCTGGGTGGAGGGACCCGGCCGCACCCCCGGGACATCCCCGAGGGGATCTCCCGGGCGGGCGCGGACGGGGCCCGTCAGCCCTGTTCCTCGTCCTCCGCGTCCCCGGTCGGCATGGGCTGCTCGACCAGGGCGAGGACCCGGGTGGCCATGAAGCGCGCGGTGCGCACCACGGAGCCGGACCGGGTGACTTCGCTCACTTCCACCACCCCTCGGCGGACCGCCGTCTCGACCCTGCGGCCCGCCCTGGTGGCGACCACTTCGTATGTCCTTGTCGTGTCGCCCGCGTCGACGACTATCTCCACGCGGTCACCCTTCATGGCGTCAATCCCCCTTGTCCGACGGACTGTTGACGGCATGACGAAATTCCTGGCCGTCAGCGGCCGGAATTTTCCCCACCCTTCAAGGATCCCATCCGGCACTGACAATCCGCTGCCCCGCGCGGGCGCGGCCTCGCGGCGCGACGGGCGGTCAGTCCGTAAGCTGTCGGCGTCAGACTGGCCAGGCAGGCAGCGGGGATGGACGACATGGCGATGATGCGGCTCCGGCGCGAGGACCCGCGTGTCGTCGGCTCGTTCCGCCTGCACCGGAGGCTGGGCGCGGGCGGCATGGGCGTCGTCTACCTGGGCGCCGACAAGCGCGGCCAGCGGGTCGCGCTGAAGGTGATCCGCCCCGAGCTGGCCGAGGACCAGGAGTTCCGCTCCCGCTTCGCGCGCGAGGTGTCCGCGGCGAGACGCATCCGCGGCGGCTGCACGGCCCGGCTGGTCGCCGCCGATCTGGAGGCGGACCGCCCGTGGTTCGCCACGCAGTACGTGCCCGGGCCCTCCCTGCACGACAAGGTCGCGCGGGACGGCATGCTCCCGGCCGCCGAGACCGCGTCCATCGGCGCCGCGCTGGCGGAGGGGCTGGTCGCCGTCCACGAGGCCGGGGTCGTCCACCGGGACCTGAAGCCCTCCAACATCCTGCTGTCGCCCAAGGGACCCCGGATCATCGACTTCGGCATCGCCTGGTCCACCGGCGCCAGCACCCTCACCCACGTGGGCACCGCCGTCGGGTCCCCCGGGTTCCTCGCGCCGGAGCAGGTCCGCGGGGCGGCGGTCACCCCGGCCACCGACGTCTTCGCCTTCGGCGCGACGCTGGCGTACGCGGCGATGGGCGACTCGCCGTTCGGGCAGGGCAGTTCGGAGGTCATGCTCTACCGGGTCGTCCACGAGGAGCCGGACCTCACCGGTGTGCCGGACTCGCTGTCCCCGCTGGTGTACGCGTGCCTCGCCAAGGACCCGGAGCAGCGGCCCAGCACCGTCCAACTCTCCGAGCGGCTGGCCGAGATCGCCGCCCGTGAGGCCCGCGGCCTCGGCGTGGCGCCGGGCCGGCGCGACATCGTGCCGAGGGCGTCCGGTCCGCGCGCCGAGCGGCCCACGGGCCCGCGGGCGCAGGCGTACGCGGACCAGCAGACCGAGCGGCGGACGGCGGCGGGCACGCCCGTCCCGCCGCCGTCCGCCGCTCGGTCTGCTGGTCCGCGT
>NZ_JARAVK010000369.1:0-6659 GCF_033792765.1 Streptomyces sp. PA03-6a
CTGGTGCTTTTTTTTTTTTTTTTTTAACAAAAAAAAGGCAAAGGGGTTTGGGGGGGGCTCCGGGGGCCGGGGATGTGTATTAGAGGCCGCGTCATCGGCGGCCACATGCTGTCCTGCCTCGTGTGCTTCGGGGTGCTGGCCCTCGGCTGGCACGGCCCCTGGGCAGCCGTCGTGGGCTGCGGCATCGCCTGCGGGCTGGTGCTGCTGCTGCGGACGCCCCACCCGCCGGCCATGGCCACCGCCGTCATGATCATGCTCACCACCCCGTCCGCCACCCACTTCGTTCCGTTGCTGGCAGCCGGCACGGTGCTCCTCGTCGCGGTGCAGATGGTCTCCTCCCGCCTGAGGCGGCAGGTCTACCCCACGACGTGGTGGTGAGGGCTCATCGCGCGGCCGGGATGTTGTGGTTGAACCGGAAGAGGTTGTCCGGGTCGTACCGCGCCTTCACCTCGCCCAGCCTGCGGTAGGTCTCCGGGGCGTACGCCGTTCGCGTCCGCCCTTCCACCGCGTCCGCGTGGGACAGGAAGTTGGGGTGCCTGCGGTCGTCCGCCAGGGACGTCACACGGTCGGTGAGTTCCGTGCCCGACGCGGCACTTCGCGCGGCCTGGCCGGGTGCCACGAAGGTCAGCGTCAGCATCGCGAAGTCCGCGTCCCGGTTGCCGACGGCGTTGGGAGCCGCCGGCGGCTCGGCCAGGGCGCCGCCGAGGTGGCGTATGTCGACGATGTCGATCAGCGTCTCCGCGTCCGGGCCGGCGGTGTCGAGGACGGCGTCGACGGCTGGCGGGGTCAGCTCGTCCAGCAGGGCGAAGTGCTCGACCGCGGCCCAGGGTCCGCTCCCTTCGGGGACGATGCCCAGGCACTGCGCGAAGGGGATCTCCGTCACCAGGTCCCCGAGCAGCGGTGCCGCGTACCGCATCGGCGCGACGAGTTGCGCCCCGCGGACGGCCGGCGCGAGGCAGGAGACGCGGACGTTCACGGTCAGGGCGCCACGCATGAACTCCGGGAGGAGCGGGAGGTCCGGCATCCGCATCAGGGCGAAGGAAGACGTGAGCTCATCGGGCGCCTCTGCCGCGAAGTCGCGGTAGGCACGGAGGACTTGTGCGGCGTGCTCGCCGGCGTAGAAGAGGTTGCCCGCGTAGAGCCGGGTCACCGGGAACAGGTTGAAGGTCATGGCGGTCACGACGCCGAAGTTGCTCTTGCCGCCCAGCAGCGCCCAGTAGAGCTCCGGTTCCTCGCGCGGTGCGGCGCGCCTCAGCTCCCCGTCGGCGGTGACCACGTCCATGGCCAGCACGTGGTCGGCGGCCCAGCCGTACGCCCTGGCCATGCCGATGCTCAGGCCGCCGCCCAGGGTGTAGCCCACCACTCCGACCGCCGCTGACGAGCCCACCAGGGGCGCGAGGCCCTCACGCGCCGCCGCCTCGACCACGGGCCCCCACAGGGCCCCCGCCCCCACATGCGCCGCCCGGGCGCCGGAGTCGACGCGGACGCCGTCCATCCGCCGCGTGGTGATCAGCACGCCCTCGTCCATCGGCAGCGAGGGGCCGTGCCCGGTGGCCTGCACGCCGACCGGCAGCGCGTGTTCCCCGGCGAACCGTACGGCGGCCTGCACATCGTCCGCGGTCACCGCACCCACGACCACCTGCGGACGGTGCGCCACGGCGAGGTTGGCCCCCGAGCACTCGCCGGCGTAGCCGTCGTCCCCGGGCCTCAGCACGGGGCCCGACACGGCGGACGCCAGCCTCCTGGCGTCCCGTGCAAACGGAAGTTCGGTCATGGTGACCTCCAGTAGGGCTTTTCGCCACAACTGGAACGATTGCATGCAAACGGTGAACAAGAGGCACATGGACTGCCAATTACTGCTGAGTCAAGACCAAGGGGTGGGATCCGTTGTCTCGGATCACGAGATGCCGGTGAAGGCGCCCCGCAGGATGACCAGGTCCTCGGGAAGCATGGGCCGCGCGTGACCGGGCCGGGGGAGCAGCGGTTCCGCGGCCAACGCCACCGGGACCTCCGCCAGGCCCAGCCGGATGGCCACGGCGATCCTGTGGTTGCCGTCGAGCGTCCCGAACTCCTCGTTGAAGCCGAGGCGGAGCGGCACGAGGATCCCGTGCGTGCCGATGTCCGCCGTCAGCGCGTCGAGATGGCGCGGCGTGTCGACGAGGGCGGAACCCATGACCTCCCGGTCGACCGCCCGGTACCTCGCGACGAGAGCGGTGGGCAGGTGTACTGGCGCATGCGGCATCTACCCATGATGACCGCCTGGCCGGCGCCGCCCATTACCCCTGGGGCAAGCGGTCACCGACGGCAGCTCAGGCTGGAGTGCAGCCTTGGGTGGGTGTAGGCGCAGTTCAGTGGGCCCGCCGATCCAAAAGAGAGTCCGGGAGGACCCGATGAGGAGCGTCTCCGTGATCAGTCCCACCAGAGCCACCAGTCACGACGCTCCATCAGTGCGCAGCCACGGAGAGGTACAGCGATCCGTGTGTCGCGCGAAGGTCAACTACGGCGAGCCTCAGCAGGCCGCGCGTTCGCAGCGGGGCGGCGCATACCCCGGCCGGCTCTTCGGTCCAACCGCAACATCAAGCGGCTGGGCCGCACTCCGCAGCGCGCCCCCGGTCAGTGTCAACCCTTAGGCTTGGCCAGCCAATCACGCCGCGTGGTCGGCCGATTTGTGAAGGGATTCACGCACTTGCGCGTACGCAGACTGGCCGGGGCAACGGCGCTTGCCACATTCGCCGCATCGCTGACCCTGTTTGCCAGCCCCAGCCCAGCCCAGGCCGCGGACAGCATCGTCCTGCCGGTCAGGTCGCACTGGCAGACCCTCGCCGACAGCCACCACGTGTACATCAGCGCACCGGCCGATGATGCAGTGGTGGCCACCGACCACGACGGCCACGTGCTCAAGACGGTCGAAGGGCTCGACGGCGCCCGCGGTATGACCCTGTCAGGCGATGAGTCCACCCTGTACGTAGCCCTGCCGGACGCCGACGCCATCGCCGCCATTGACACCACGACCCTGACCGAGACCCGCCGGTTGTCCACCGGCGCCGACACGGAGCCGGAAAGCCTCGCCGTTGCAGGCGGGAAGCTCTGGTTCTCGTACCAGGCGAACGACTTCGAAGCTGGCATCGGTTCGATCGGCATTGCCGACGCCGATCCGGTGGTCGACTTGGGCCGCAACGCCGTGTGGTGGGGCAAGCCGCGTCTCGCTTCTTCGCCGGCCCGCCCTGACCGGCTCGTTGCCGCAGACAGCGCGGGCGAGCCGGGGATGCGTACGTACGACGTGAGTTCCGGCTCCGCCCAGGAGGTCGCTTACACGGACGCCATCGGCAGGGTCGAGGACCTAGCCATCACCCCGGACGGGGAGACGGTCGTCACCCCGAATGGAAGCAACTACTTCCACCAGCAATGGCGAATCTCCGACTTGACCGAGATCGGCAGGTACGACACCGGTCCCTATCCCAACTCGGTGGCCATCGCCTCGAACGGCATGGTCGCTGCGGGCACCGTGGTCAGCGGCGCCTGGGACATCTACCTTTACCAGCCTGGCTCGACCACCGCGTTCCGCAAGATCGTGCTCTCCTGGCCGACCTGGGACCTGCTGGCGCGTGGAGTGGCCTGGGCCCCGGACGGCAACCGCCTGTTCGCCACGCGCTTCCCGTACTCGGGCGAGGTGATCCTCGACGTCGTCACCGATGTCCACAAGGCTTCCAGCGACATTGCCCTGCAGGCGCCTGCGACAAGCCCGATCGGGAAACGTCTGACCGTCCACGGAGCGCTGAGCTCCCTGGTGCCGCTCCCGACCCACACCCGGGTCACGGTCTCACGGGATGGCGAGCCGCTCGCCACCGTTCGTGTGGCGGCCGACGGCACGTTCAAATTCGCCGATCGTCAGACCCGTTCGGGCGCGCGCACATACACCGTCAGCTATGGAGGAGACGCCGACCACGTCTCAGGAACCGCCAGCATCAGGGTCGAGATCGTCAGCTGACCACGGCGATCCCTGGGTCAGGCCCGGCGCTGGCGCGCCGGGCCTGACCCACAGCGGTGAGCACGGGATTCGGTTTCACGGTCAGCTTTACAGATCGCGCGGCCCATCGGGTTCGGACTGGCCGCTTCATCCAAGGCTGCGGTGCCGTCCCACAGCGGCCCCAGAAATGCTGTTCCAGCGTCGACGGGGACTGCCTTAGTGTGGGTTTCTCCCGTCCTACGTGAGGTCTTCCTTGTTGCCCCCTCTTTTGGCGGCGCCTGGGGAAAGCGGCCGAGGCGCGGCAGGCACTGGTGGTCTGGCCACTCGGTGACGCCGTCGGCCGGTGCTTCGGCACGAATTACGGGATCAGGAATGTCATCGAATGTGGATGCCCCGAGACGGGGCATGGGGGTACGACCGGGCATGGGCGTTCGCAGTATCGGAATACGAACCATCGTTGGTGCGAGTGTGACCGCCGCCCTGACGCTAACCGCCGCGTGCGGCGGAGGCGGAGAAGGCGACACCGCAGGTCGCAGGAAGACAGCAGCCGAAGCTGAGAAGACGCTCAGCCAGCAAGACCTCGACCGCCTGGCACTGAGTACACACGAGGTCCCGGGCTACACAGCCAAGACCGTCACGGGGAAGGGGGCCCCGGTCGACCACGACATGCTCGCGACGTACCGCGCCGTCACACCCTCCGCCTGCCGACCGGTCTACGCAGCTGCCGATTTGGGCAGTCTCCACGACTTTTCGGCCAAGGTGGAAGGGGACGTCGTGTCCGATCCCGACGAGCCCGAGCATCACGCGAGCGTCGGTCTGACGTCCTACACCCGCTCCGACGCCCTCAAGGCCATGGCCGAATTGCGCGCCGCGCTCCCCCTCTGCGCGACCGCTTCGATGCTCCCGTCCGCATCCCAACTCGGCACCGGGCTGGGATATTCCGGTACCCGCGGCCGGTCCGCCGGCGATTACGGCGACGACGCCATCGCCTTCGACACGATCCAAGTCGTCGCCGAGGCGGGCGGGGGCCCCACGATCCCCATGACCGTTCTCGTGGTCCGCAAGGGCTCCACCGTCGCCGCCTTTGCGTCCCTTGATCTGAGCCAGCCTCCGGTTATCCCCGAGAGCATCATCAACGCTCAGCTGGAGAAGCTCGGATGACCACGGCCGATGCGCTCGCCATCTGACGGCGACCCACGGAAGCGGACGAGGCCGACGGTGAAATTTGAGGTCCCACACCGGCCCCACGCAGAGCCTGCGCCGGCAGCCGTATGACCGGCCCGCGACCCGCTCGACCCGGGGCCGCGGTTGCGGCGCCCGGCCGGCAAGCCGGGGGCCGCGACCGCGCACGTCAGGCCGACGCGGTGACCGCTTCGCCGAGGTGCCGGGCGAAGAAGCGGACCGCGCTGTCAGCCTCGAAGCGGGGCAGCTCCTTGTGCTTGCCCGAGTTCACGTGCAATGACTTCTCCTTCGAGGCGAAGGCGTCGAACAACGCGAGACCCTCCTCGCGGGAGATGTGCTCGTCGTCCCACTGCAGATCGAACTCGACCGGAATGGTGATCTGCTGCGCCCTCTCGGCCAGGACGTCGGGCCAGTGCTGCCCGAAGACCGCAGCCGTGATCCGGGGTTCGGCTGCCACGAACGGCACGCCGATCGCGGTGCCCATGTTGATGCCCCAGTAGCCGACCGGCCCGTTGGTGCCGATCTCCGGAAGCTCCTGGAGGGCGTCCAGGAGCGCCCGGTACTCGGGCACGGCGAGAGCAGCCAGGTACTCGTTGTAGCGGACGACGATGGGGCCTTCCGGCTCGCCGGCCGCCCTCGCCCGGAACAGCTCGGCGATCTCCGCTTCGTCGTGCGCCGTGCGCGGCCGGTCGCCGTGACCGGGCGCGTCAAGGACGGCGACGTGGAAGCCGCAGCCGGTCACCAGGCGCTGCGCCCGGCCGGACATCGCAGGGTGCTTCTTGTGGTTGCCGCCGCCGTGCCCCATCAGGACCAAGGGCGCGAGCTCGGCGCCGGCAGCCGGTGACCAGAGAACACCGGGGACCCCGTCCACGGTGAAGTCGCGCTCGACCACGCCGTTCATCGACGACTCGGCGGTGAACTGCAGAGAGTGCATGGGTGTGTGCCTTTCGGGAGTGCCTTGTTGTCGAGGCGCTCCCGGCGACACCTATGTCAATCGCCAGACCGTGACGGCAAGGGGGAGCACCCACAGAGATACCGCGTTCATGGGTCCCACCTCCTCGGGCGACGTCACGGGCAACTGAAGCTAACAGGTCGATCATCGGCCTGCCCGGGATTTTTGCCGACGCTTGATCAAGCCCGGGGCGGGGCGACCCCGGTGGGCCCCCTTCTGGTTCTGGTTCCCGATGTGCGCTGCTTCCCGGGATGAGGCGGGATCCGCCATTACCTCGGACGTAATCGACCCCTCGTCGCCGCCCCGGCAGGGTGGTCGCACCGGGCGGACGGGGTGGCGCACTCCACCCCGTCCGGCCGGGCCACACAGCCCGGATGAGGAGGACCGTGATGTCGCAGAACCGGTACGAGGCCGCCGTCGCCCGTTACTTCGAGGCGTGGAACAGCGCCACGGACGCGGAGGCGAGGGCGAAGGCGGTGGCCGCCGCGTGGGTGGAGGACGGTACGTACACCGACCCGCTGGCGCAGGTGGCGGGGCATGAGGGGATCGGGGCGCTGA
>NZ_JARAVK010000036.1:0-50262 GCF_033792765.1 Streptomyces sp. PA03-6a
CCATGCTCCAGCCCGCGGCGTCACCCGCGACGGGCGCGGTGCCCCCGGCCCCCGCGCCCGTCGCGGGTGACGCCGCGGGCTGGAGCATGGAGGAACGGCTCTACAACCAGGTCTGGGGCATGTTCGAGGACCTGGCCCGCACCATCGCGGCGTACCGCAGCGCCGTCGACTTCGCCGAGTCCCGGCTCGACCAGGAGCTGGACGCGCTCCTCGCCGACCCGCGCACCCGGGTCGGCCCCGCCGCCGAGGCCGCCCGCGACCAGGCCAGGGCCCGCCAGGCCGAGCTGGTGGACCGGGCGCGTGCCGTGCTCGACCGCGACCTGGCCCAGCTCACCGCTGAGGCCGAGGTGGTCGAGCCCGCCCTGCCGCCGCCCTACGCGGGCTGGGAGAGCCCGGTCTGGCACGGCTACCGCGCCCCCGCCGAGCCGCCGATGGCGGTCCGGCTCGGCGACCTCCACCTGCCCGAGCGCCCGGAGCTGCGCGTCCCCCTTCTGGTACGGCTGCCCCTGGAGCGCGGTCTGTGGGTGGACAGCGCCCAGGACCGCCGCCGTGCCGTGGACGTGGCCGTGGCGCTCGCCGCCCGCCTGCTGGCCTCCCACCCGGCGGGGGAGTGCGCCGTCCACGTCATCGACCCGGCGGGCTCCGCAGGGACGGCGCTGGCACCGTTCACGGACTCCGGCGCACTGCGCGAGCCGCCCGCCACCGGCGCCGCCGGGGTGGCGGCCCTGCTCGCCCGGCTCACCGAGCGGGTCGACCTGGTGCAGATGGCCCTGCGCGCCGACGTCCCCTTCGAGGTCCCCCCGGGCGTCGACCCGGCCCGCCAGGTGCTGGTCGTCAACGACTTCCCGTACGGCTTCGACGACCGGACGGTCAACCAGCTGCGCTACCTCGCCGACGAGGGACCGCAGGTCGGCGTCCACCTGGTCCTGGTCGCCGACCGCGAGGACGCCCGCGAGTACGGTCCGCTCCTCGACCCGCTGTGGCGCTCGATGCTGCGGCTGACCCCGCAGCCCGACGACCACCTCGCCGACCCCTGGGTGGGCCACGCCTGGACGTACGAACCGCTGCTGGCCCCGGCCGGCAGCGCGGTCCTGTCGCAGGTGCTGCGCCAGGTGGCCGCCGCGCGCCGGACCTACGACCCGGGCCGCCACTGACCGGCCGACCGGTCCCACGGGGCCTCGGTGCACCCTCCTGATTGACCATCACTTTACTCTCTTTACCTTTCCTTGGGATTTCATGTACTCTTCTTTACGCGGAGGGGAGTACTCCCAGCTTGCGGTGCATCCCGTCATCACGGGCCGGAACGGCCCCGGGACACCGGCCCCGGCCTGACGGCCCGGGTGGAAGAGACCTCCGGCAGCGACAACGCTGACAATTGCCAGCCCATCTGCCGGAGGCAACGCGTGGATGTATCCCTGACCCTGTGGGTGCTGACCATCGCCGGTCTGTGCGCCCTGATCGCCGCCGACTTCTTCATCGGGCGCAAGCCCCATGAGGTGTCCGTCAAGGAAGCCGGGACCTGGACCGTCGTCTGGATCGTCCTGGCCGCCCTGTTCGGGCTCGGCCTGCTGTTCTTCGCCGGCGGGCAGCCCGCGGGCGAGTTCTTCGCCGGCTACATCACCGAGAAGTCGCTCAGCGTCGACAACCTCTTCGTCTTCGTCCTGATCATGGCGAAGTTCGCGGTGCCGTCCCAGTACCAGCAGCGCGTGCTGCTCTTCGGCGTGCTCATCGCGCTCGTCCTGCGAGCGGCCTTCATCGCCGCCGGCGCCGCCATCATCGCCAGCTTCTCCTGGGTGTTCTTCATCTTCGGCGCCTTCCTCATCTGGACCGCGTGGAAGCTGGTCCAGGAGGCCCGCGCCGAGGAGCACGACGAGGAGTTCGAGGAGAACCGGCTGCTCAAGGCCGCCGAGCGCCGTTTCGGCGTCGCCGACCGCTACCACGGCACCAAGCTCTTCATCCAGCAGAACGGCAAGCGGATCATGACCCCGATGCTGGTGGTCATGCTGGCGATCGGCACCACCGACGTCCTGTTCGCGCTGGACTCCATCCCGGCGATCTTCGGCCTGACCCAGGACCCGTACATCGTCTTCACCGCCAACGCCTTCGCGCTGATGGGCCTGCGGCAGCTGTACTTCCTCATCGGCGGTCTGCTGAAGAAGCTGGTCCACCTCTCCTACGGGCTGTCGATCATCCTCGGCTTCATCGGCGTGAAGCTCGTGCTCCACGCCCTGCACGAGGCGGGGGTCCACGTTCCCGAGATCAGCATCCCCTTCTCCCTCGGCTTCATCGTCGTGGTTCTCGCCGTCACCACGGTCACCAGCCTCATGGCCTCGAAGAAGCAGGCGGCCGCGGACGAGCGCGACGAGGAGCACATCGACGCCTGACCCACGGCTCCTCAGCCCGGACGGGGTGCGCGGCGGACGGCCGCGCACCCCGCCGTCGCGTCCGCGGCGGCCTCGCCCCGGGTCTGCGGCAGTGCCGCGAAGCAGCCGAGGCTGAGCAGCGCGACCCCTGCGACGTACGCCGCCACCGGCCAGGGCGTGCCGGAGCCCGCCGCCAGCCGGGTCGCCACGACCGGGGTCAGCGCGCCGCCCAGGACACCGCCGAGGTTGTAGCCCAGGGCGGCGCCCGTGCAGCGCACCCGCGGCGCGTACAGCTCCGGGAGGTACGCGCCCACGACGGCGAAGACCGTGATGAAGGCGAGCAGCTCCGCCGCGGACCCCACAGTGATCGCCACCGGCGAGCCGCTCGCGAGCAGCCCGGCGTACGGGAAGACCACCACGCCCATCGCCGCCGTACCGGCCAGTGCCATCCGCCGGCGTCCGAAGCGGTCGCCGAGCAGTCCCGCCAGCGGGGTCAGGGCCCCCTTGACCAGGACGGCCACCAGGACGCAGCCCAGCACGACCGTGCGGTCCATGCCGAGGTGCTCCGTGGCGTACGCCAGCGACCAGGTGGTCACCGTGTAGAAGACGACGTAGCCGCACGCCATGGCGCCCGCCGTGAGCAGCACCAGGCGCCCGTGCTCGCGCAGCAGCTCCGAGACGGGCACCCGGGCCAGGTCCCCGCGCCCGGCGGCCGCCGCGAACGCGGGGGTCTCCGGCAGCGCCGCCCGCAGCGCCAGCCCGGCCAGCGCCAGCACGCCCGCCACCCAGAACGGCACCCGCCAGCCCCAGGAGCGGAAGGCCGCGTCGCTCAGCCCCGCGGACAGGGCGAGCACGATCCCGTTCGCCAGCAGGAAGCCCACCGCGGGACCGGTCTGCGGCAGGCTCGCCCACAGTCCGCGGCGCCGCCCCGGCGCGTGCTCCGCGACGAGCAGCACCGCTCCGCCCCACTCGCCGCCCAGCCCCAGCCCCTGCAGGAAACGCAGGGCAACCAGCAGCACGGGCGCGGCCGGGCCGATCGAGGCGTGAGCGGGGACGCAGCCGACGGCGGTGGTCGCCAGCCCGGTCAGCAGCAGGGAACCGATCAGCACGGGACGCCGTCCGACGCGGTCGCCGATGTGGCCGAAGAGGACCGAGCCGAGCGGCCGGGCGACGAAGCCCACCGCGAAGGTGCCGAAGGCGGCGAGGGTGCCCGCGAGGGCCGAGGCGTCGGGGAAGAACAGCGGTCCGAGGACGAGGGCGGCCGCGGTGCCGTAGGCGAAGAAGTCGTAGAACTCGATCGCGGTCCCGGCCGCCGACGCGGCGGCGATCCGGGCCATGGAGGGGGAGGTGCGCACGTGGGTCCAACGACGCACGTGCGCGGGGGTGGCGGCGCCGCAGGGGGCGCCGCCACGGAGCCGCTACCAGCCCCGCTCGCGCCATTCGTCGAGGTGGGGGCGCTCGTCGCCGAGCGTGGTGTCCTTGCCGTGGCCGGGGTAGACCCAGGTCTCGTCCGGGAGCCGGTCGAAGAGCTTGGCCTTGACCCCCTCGAACAGGCTCATGAAGTGGTCCGGGTTGTTGTGCGTGTTGCCGACGCCGCCGGGGAAGAGGCAGTCCCCGGTGAAGATGTGCGGGTGCCCGTGGGGGTCGTCGTAGATCAGGACGATGCTGCCGGGCGTGTGGCCCACCAGGTGCCGGGCGGTGAGCTCTACCCGGCCGACCCGGATCCGGTCGCCGTCCTCGACCGGCACGTCGGTGGGGACGGGGATCCCTTCGGCGTCGTGGCGGCCCGCGTAGGTACGGGCGCCGGTCGCGTCGACCACGGCCTGCAGCGCCTGCCAGTGGTCGGCGTGCCGGTGCGTGGTGACGACGGACGCGAGACCGTCGTTGCCGGCGACCTCCACGAGCGTGTGCGCGTCGTTCGCCGCGTCGACGAGCAGCTGCTCGTCGGTGGCGCGGCAGCGCAGCACGTACGCGTTGTTGTCCATGGGGCCGACCGCGACCTTGGTGATGATGAGGTCCTTGAGTTCGTGCACGTCGGGCGCGCCCCCGACCGTGACCTCGCCGCTGTACGTCATGGCGTCAGCCTAGTGGCGGCAGCACCGGCAGGGGTACGTCGGGCCGGGCGGTCAGGCCCTCGCCGTCGGAGCGGCCGCTGACCCAGGCGAGCAGGGCGTGCCGGGGCCCGCCGACGGTGAGTTCGGGCTCGTTGGCGGCGCCGATCACCCACTTCTCGCCGCTGTCGGTGTCGTGGATGCGGACGGCGGCGACGCCCTCGTGGCCGGACAGGTCGTCGATGATGGCGCCGAGCTCCCGGGCCGCGAAGTCCCCGGGGAGGTGCGCGCAGGTGTACTCCAGGCCGAGGTCGACGTGGTGGAAGTAGATCTCCATGAGCCGGGTGTACGGGATCTCGGCCGCGGCGACCACCCGGCCGGAACGCATGACGACCTGCGCGGCCCAGTTCTGGGGCGGGAGCTCCGCGATGGCCAGGGCCAGCCGGTCCGCGGAGGCGCGCAGGTCGTCGACGTGCTCCGCGAGCGTGCGGCCGGCCCCCTCCTCGATGTCCTTGTTGCGGCCGTCGGTGCTCTCGTACTGCGGGGTCTCCTCGCCGGTGCGCGCCCAGATCATCAGGTTCACCAGGGAGTCGGCGTTGCGCGCCAGGTGGGCCAGCACGTGGCCGCGGGTCCAGCCCGGCAGCCGCGACGGCTCGGCGACGCACGCCGGGGGCATGGCGGCCACGGTCTCGATCAGTCGTTCGGTGGCCTCTCGGAGCTCGGCCGCATCGTGGTCGGGGTCGGGTCGTTGGACAGACACGGAGCCTCCTGGTCGGACCGGTCGACGTCTCCACGGAGACGCTAGCGCGGGGCACTCATTCGGGTGAAGCTGCCGCACCGATGCCAGAAATCGAATGTGCGTGCTATAGGCTCGCTGTCATCGCAACCGGAAGAAAACTCGTCGGCGCCCCGTTTAGGCTGTCTGGGGGTGCTGTCCCTTGTCTGTCTTTTGAAAGGTGCGCACTGGCGTGGCCGATCGTCTCACCGTCCGTGGCGCTCGCGAGCACAATCTGAAGAACGTCTCGCTCGACCTGCCACGGGACTCGCTCATCGTGTTCACCGGCCTCTCCGGGTCGGGCAAGTCCTCCCTGGCGTTCGACACGATCTTCGCCGAGGGCCAGCGCCGTTACGTGGAGTCGCTCTCCTCCTACGCACGGCAGTTCCTGGGCCAGATGGACAAGCCGGACGTCGACTTCATCGAGGGCCTGTCGCCCGCGGTGTCGATCGACCAGAAGTCCACCTCGCGCAACCCGCGCTCGACGGTCGGCACGATCACCGAGGTCTACGACTACCTCCGTCTGCTCTTCGCCCGCATCGGCAAGCCGCACTGCCCCGAGTGCGGCCGGCCCATCTCCAGGCAGTCGCCCCAGGCGATCGTGGACCGGGTGCTGGAGCTGGAGGAGGGATCCCGCTTCCAGGTGCTCTCGCCGCTGGTGCGCGAGCGCAAGGGCGAGTTCGCCGACCTCTTCGCCGACCTGCAGACCAAGGGCTACAGCCGGGCCCGGGTGGACGGTGCGACCGTCCAGCTGACCGACCCGCCGAAGCTCAAGAAGCAGGAGAAGCACACCATCGAGGTGGTCATCGACCGCCTCACCGTCAAGGAGAGCGCCAAGCGCCGGCTGACCGACTCGGTCGAGACGGCCCTGGGCCTGTCCGGCGGCATGGTGATCCTGGACTTCGTCGACCTCCCCGAGGACGACCCGCAGCGCGAGCGGATGTTCTCCGAGCACCTGTACTGCCCGTACGACGACCTGTCCTTCGAGGAGCTGGAGCCGCGCTCCTTCTCCTTCAACTCGCCCTTCGGCGCCTGCCCCGAGTGCACCGGCATCGGCACCCGCATGGAGGTCGACCCGGAGCTCATCGTCCCCGACCAGGACAAGTCCCTCGACGAGGGCGCCATCGCCCCCTGGTCGCTCGGCCACACCCGGGACTACTTCCAGCGCCTGATCGGCGCGCTCGCCGACGAGCTGGGCTTCCGCACCGACATCCCCTGGGCGGGGCTGCCGCAGCGCGCGAAGAAGGCCCTGCTGAACGGCCACAAGACGCAGATCGCGGTGCGCTACCGCAACCGTTACGGGCGCGAGCGTTCCTACACCACCTCCTTCGAGGGCGCGATCCCCTTCGTCCGGCGCCGGCACGCGGAGTCCGAGAGCGACTCCAGCCGCGAGCGCTTCGAGGGGTACATGCGCGAGGTGCCCTGCCCGACCTGTGAGGGGACCCGCCTCAAGCCGATCGTGCTGGCGGTCACCGTTCAGGGGAGGTCCATCGCCGAGGTCGCCGCGATGTCCATCAGCGACTGCGCGGAGTTCCTGCGCGGCATGAAGCTGAGCGCGCGCGAGAAGACCATCGCCGAGCGGGTGCTCAAGGAGGTCAACGAGCGGCTGCGCTTCCTGGTCGACGTCGGCCTGGACTACCTCTCGCTCAACCGCGCGGCCGGCACCCTCTCCGGCGGCGAGGCCCAGCGCATCCGGCTGGCCACGCAGATCGGCTCGGGCCTGGTGGGCGTGCTCTACGTACTGGACGAGCCGTCCATCGGGCTCCACCAGCGCGACAACCACCGGCTCATCGAGACCCTGGTGCGCCTGCGCGACCTCGGCAACACCCTGATCGTGGTGGAGCACGACGAGGACACCATCAAGACCTCCGACTGGGTGGTGGACATCGGCCCGGGTGCGGGTGAGCACGGCGGCAAGGTGGTGCACAGCGGTTCGCTCAAGGAGCTGCTGCGCAACAAGGAGTCGCTGACCGGCCAGTACCTGGCGGGCAAGCGCCGGATCCCGATCCCGGAGATGCGCCGCCCGGTCGACGGGGAGCGCCGGCTGACCGTGCACGGCGCCCGGGAGAACAACCTGCGGGACATCGACGTGTCCTTCCCGCTGGGTGTCTTCACGGCGGTCACCGGGGTCTCCGGCTCCGGGAAGTCCACCCTGGTCAACGACATCCTCTACACCCACCTGGCCCGTGAGCTGAACGGCGCCCGGGGCGTCCCGGGCCGGCACACCCGGGTCGACGGTGACGACCTGGTCGACAAGGTGGTCCATGTCGACCAGTCGCCGATCGGCCGCACCCCGCGGTCCAACCCGGCCACGTACACCGGCGTCTTCGACCACGTCCGCAGGCTCTTCGCGGAGACGATGGAGGCGAAGGTGCGCGGCTACCTGCCGGGCCGCTTCTCCTTCAACGTCAAGGGCGGCCGCTGCGAGAACTGCTCCGGCGACGGCACCATCAAGATCGAGATGAACTTCCTCCCGGACGTCTACGTCCCGTGCGAGGTCTGCCACGGTGCCCGGTACAACCGGGAGACCCTGGAGGTCCACTACAAGGGCAAGTCCATCGCCGAGGTCCTGGACATGCCGATCTCCGAGGCGCTGGACTTCTTCGAGGCCGTCCCGACGATCGCGCGTCACCTGCGCACCCTCACCGAGGTGGGCCTGGGCTACGTCCGGCTGGGCCAGTCCGCGACGACCCTGTCCGGTGGTGAGGCGCAGCGCGTGAAGCTCGCCTCCGAGCTGCAGAAGCGCTCCACCGGCCGCACGGTCTACGTGCTGGACGAGCCGACCACGGGTCTGCACTTCGAGGACATCAGCAAGCTGATCAAGGTGCTCTCCGGGCTGGTCGAGAAGGGCAACACCGTGGTCGTCATCGAGCACAACCTCGATGTGATCAAGACGGCCGACTGGGTGATCGACATGGGCCCCGAGGGCGGCAGCGGCGGCGGTCTGGTGATCGCCGAGGGCACCCCCGAGCAGGTGGCGGGGGTGGGCGCGAGCCACACCGGCAAGTTCCTCAGGGACATCCTGGGCGCCGAGCGGATCTCCGACGCCCCGCCGCTCCCGGCCAAGAAGCGGGCTGCCCCGCGGAAGCGGGCGGCGGCGAAGGCCTGACAGCCGGCTCAGAGTTTCGGCACGTAAGGTGCAGCTTTCAAGCTCTTTTCCTTACGTGCCGAAACGGAGTCCCCCATGGCCGACATCACCGACCTGCCCCCCTGCCGCCGTACCGTCCTGAAGGGCGCGGCCCTCGTGGGCGTCGCCGGGGTCGGCCTCACCGCCTGCGGCGGCTCCGGCACCACGGTCTCCGACGGCCCCGTCGAGCTGGGCGCGGCCACCGAGGTTCCGGTCGGCGGCGCCAAGCTCTACCGCGAGGCCAAGATAGTCGTCGCTCAGCCCACGCAGGGCAGCTACCAGGCGTTCAGCGCCGTGTGCACCCACCAGGGCTGCACCTGCGACAAGGTCGAGGGCACCGCCCTGTCCTGCCCCTGCCACGGCAGCGTCTTCGACGCAGCCACCGGCGCCGTCCGCAACGGCCCGGCGACCAAGCCGCTGACCAAGGTCGACGTCCAGGTCAAGGAGGGCAAGCTCGTCGCCGTGACCGGTGCCTGAGACGGCGGGAATGTCACCGTCAATCAGTAGGGTGGGGGCATGGCCGATCCCTCCAGCTACCGCCCCAAGCCGGGACAGATTCCGGACTCCCCCGGGGTGTACAAGTTCCGGGACCAGCACGGCCGGGTGATCTACGTCGGGAAGGCGAAGAGCCTGCGCCAGCGGCTCTCCTCGTACTTCCAGGACGTCGCGAACCTGCACCAGCGCACCCGCACGATGGTCACCACCGCCGCCTCCGTGGAGTGGACGGTGGTGACCACCGAGGTCGAGGCGCTGCAGCTGGAGTACTCCTGGATCAAGGAGTTCGACCCGCGCTTCAACGTGAAGTACCGGGACGACAAGAGCTATCCCTCGCTCGCCGTCACCCTGAACGAGGAGTTCCCCCGCGTCCAGGTGATGCGCGGCCCCAAGCGCAAGGGCGTGCGCTACTTCGGTCCCTACGCGCACGCCTGGGCGATCCGCGAGACCGTGGACCTGCTGCTGCGGGTCTTCCCCGTGCGCACCTGCTCCTCCGGGGTGTTCAAGCGTTCCGCGCAGATCGGCCGCCCCTGTCTGCTGGGGTACATCGGCAAGTGCTCGGCCCCCTGCGTCGGCCGGGTCAGCGCCGAGGAGCACCGCGAACTGGCCGAGGAGTTCTGCGACTTCATGGCCGGCCGCACCGGCACCTACCTGCGCCGCCTGGAGCAGCAGATGAGGGACGCGGCGGCCGCGATGGAGTACGAGAAGGCGGCCAGGCTCCGGGACGACATCGAGGCGCTCAAGCGCGCCCTGGAGAAGAACGCGGTCGTCCTCGCCGACGCCACCGACGCCGACCTGATCGCCGTCGCCGAGGACGAGCTGGAGGCCGCCGTCCAGATCTTCCACGTCCGCGGCGGCCGGGTGCGCGGTCAACGCGGCTGGGTCACCGACCGGGTCGAGGAGGTCGGCACCGCCGGGCTGGTCGAGCACGCCCTGCAGCAGCTGTACGGCGAGGAGCGGGGCGAGGGGGTACCCAAGGAGGTGCTGGTGCCCGCGCTGCCCGACCCGTACGAGCCGGTCCAGCAGTGGCTCACCGAGCGCCGCGGCTCCCAGGTCAGCCTGCGGATACCGCAGCGCGGCGACAAGAAGGACCTGATGGCCACCGTGCAGCGCAACGCCCAGCAGGCGCTGGTGCTGCACAAGACCAGGCGCGCCTCCGACCTCACCACGCGCTCCCGCGCGCTGGAGGAGATCGCGCAGGCCCTGGACCTGGACTCGGCGCCGCTGCGCATCGAGTGCTTCGACATCTCCCACCTCCAGGGCGACGACGTCGTCGCCTCGATGGTGGTCTTCGAGGACGGGCTGGCCCGCAAGAGCGAGTACCGCCGCTTCCAGATCAAGAGCTTCGCCGGCCAGGACGACGTCCGGTCGATGCACGAGGTGGTCTCCCGGCGCTTCCGCCGCTACCTGCTGGAGAAGCAGAAGACCGGCGAGTGGGTCGACGGGGACGGCGACGGTGGCGAGGAGGGTCCCGGCGAGGTCGCCGGCGGTCCCATCGACCCGGACACGGGCAGGCCGCGCAAGTTCGCCTACCCGCCGCAGCTGGTCGTCGTCGACGGCGGGCAGCCCCAGGTCGCCGCCGCCCAGCGGGCCCTGGAGGAGCTCGGTGTGGAGGACGTGGCCGTGTGCGGCCTCGCCAAGCGCCTTGAGGAGGTCTGGCTGCCCGGCGAGGACGACCCGGTGATCCTCCCGCGCACCAGCGAGGGCCTGTACCTGCTGCAGCGGGTCCGCGACGAGGCCCACCGCTTCGCCATCGCCTACCAGCGCAACAAGCGTTCCAAGTCGATGAAGGCCGGTGCCCTGGACGCGGTGCCGGGCCTCGGCGAGAGCCGCCGCCAGGCGCTGCTGAAGCACTTCGGCTCGCTCAAGCGGCTGCGGGCGGCCACGGTCGAGCAGATCTGCGAGGTCCCCGGAGTCGGCCTGCGCACCGCCGAGGCCGTGCTCGCCGCGCTGGCCGGGGCCGCCCCGGCCGGACCGGCGGTCAACACCGCCACAGGAGAGATCATTGAGGAAGAGGGGACGGCCGGTCCGGTGACCGTCCCCACGGAACGGGGGCACAGCTCATGAACGCGAACGACGGAGGCGGAGCACAGGTGACGACCGGAGGAGCGGGAGAGGCGGCCGAGGCCATCCCCGAACTCGTGATCATCTCGGGCATGTCGGGTGCCGGGCGCAGTCACGCGGCCAAGTGCCTGGAGGACCTCGGCTGGTTCGTCGTGGACAACCTGCCGCCGGCCCTCATCCCCACCATGGTCGACCTCGGCGCCCGCTCCCAGGGCAACGTGGCACGGATCGCCGTGGTCGTGGACGTCCGCGGCCGGCGCTTCTTCGACAACCTCCGCGAGTCCCTCGCGGACCTGGACTCCAAGGGCGTCAAGCGCCGGGTGCTCTTCCTCGAGGCCTCCGACGAGACGCTGGTGCGCCGCTTCGAGTCGGTGCGCCGCCCGCACCCGCTGCAGGGCGACGGGCGCATCGTCGACGGCATCGCCAAGGAGCGGGAGCTGCTGAGCGAGCTGCGCGGCGACGCCGACCTGGTGATCGACACCTCCAGCCTCAACGTCCACGAGCTGCGCGCCAAGATGGACGCCCAGTTCGCCGGCGAGGAGGAGCCGGAGCTGCGGGCCACCGTCATGTCCTTCGGCTTCAAGTACGGCCTCCCCGTCGACGCCGACCTGGTCGCGGACTGCCGCTTCCTGCCCAACCCGCACTGGGTGCCGGAGCTGCGTCCGTACACCGGTCTCAACGACGAGGTCGCCACCTACGTGTTCAACCAGCCCGGCGCCAAGGAGTTCCTCGACCGCTACGCCGAGTTGCTGCACATCGTCAACGCCGGCTACCGCCGCGAGGGCAAGCGCTACGTGACCATCGCGGTCGGCTGCACCGGTGGCAAGCACCGCAGCGTCGCCATGTCCGAGCGCCTGGCCGCGCGACTGTCCGCCGACGGAGTGGAGACGGTGGTCGTCCACCGGGACATGGGGCGCGAGTGATCAGGACGACGCGGCGCTTGCGCCGGTCGGCAGGGCGCAGCGGGGCCACGCCCAAGGTCGTGGCATTGGGAGGCGGGCACGGACTGTCCGCCTCCCTGTCGGCTCTGCGCCGCATCACCCAGGACCTGACCGCGGTGGTCACGGTCGCCGACGACGGCGGCTCCAGCGGCCGTCTGCGCCAGGAGATGGGGGTGCTGCCGCCCGGCGACCTGCGCAAGGCGCTCGCCGCGCTGTGCGGCGACGACGAGTGGGGCCGCACCTGGTCCCAGGTCGTCCAGCACCGCTTCGTCAGCCAGGGCGAGCTGCACGGCCACGCGGTGGGCAACCTGCTGATCGTGGCGCTGTGGGAGCAGCTCGGCGACCCCGTGGCGGCCCTGGAGTGGGTGGGTCGGCTGCTCGGCGCCCACGGCAGGGTGCTGCCCATGTCCGCGGTGCCGCTGGAGCTCACGGCCACGGTCCGAGGTCACGACCCGGCGGAGCCGGACGAGGTCACGACCGTGCACGGCCAGGCCACCGTCGCCCTCACCCCCGGTGAGGTGCAGGAGGTGCAGTTGGTGCCGCACGACCCGCCGGCCGTCCCCGAGGCGGTGAAGTCCGTGCTCGACGCGGACTGGGTGGTGCTCGGCCCCGGATCCTGGTTCTCCTCCGTGATGCCCCACCTGCTGGTGCCCGATCTGGTGTCCGCGCTCATGGAGACCAGGGCCCGCAAGGTGCTCGCGCTCAACCTCGCGCCGCAACCTGGTGAGACCGAGGGCTTTTCTCCGCAGCGTCACTTGGAGGTTTTGGCCCGACACGCCCCTAAACTCACCATCGACGTGGTGCTGGCCGACGAGGCCGCCGTGCTCGACCGCGACAGCCTCATACAGGCAGCCGAGCGGTTGTCGGGCACGGTGGAGCTGGCCCGGGTCGCCGCCCCCGACGGGCCGCGGCACGATCCGGAACTGCTGGCGGCCGCGTTCGACCGGATTTTTCGTATGCATGGAAGGATCGGCCCATGGCGATGACGGCAGCGGTGAAGGACGAGATCTCCCGGCTTCCCGTCACCCGGACCTGCTGCCGCAAGGCGGAGGTCTCGGCGATCCTGAGGTTCGCGGGCGGACTGCACCTGGTCAGCGGACGCATCGTGATCGAGGCGGAGCTGGACACCGGAATCGCCGCCCGCAGACTGCGCAAGGACGTCCTGGAGATCTTCGGGCACTCCTCCGACCTGGTGGTCATGGCGCCCGGCGGGCTGCGCCGCGGCAGCCGGTACGTGGTGCGGGTGGTCGCCGGCGGCGACCAGCTGGCCCGCCAGACCGGGCTCGTCGACGGCCGCGGCCGTCCCATCCGGGGCCTGCCGCCGCAGGTCGTCTCCGGGGCCACCTGCGACGCCGAGGCCGCCTGGCGCGGGGCGTTCCTGGCCCACGGCTCGCTGACCGAGCCGGGCCGTTCCTCGTCCCTGGAGGTCACCTGCCCCGGCCCCGAGGCGGCCCTCGCCCTGGTCGGCGCCGCCCGCCGGCTGCAGATCGCCGCCAAGGCGCGCGAGGTGCGGAACGTCGACCGCGTGGTCGTCCGTGACGGTGACGCCATCGGCGCGCTGTTGACGCGGCTCGGCGCGCACGAGTCGGTGCTGGCGTGGGAGGAGCGGCGGATGCGGCGCGAGGTGCGCGCCACCGCCAACCGGCTCGCCAACTTCGACGACGCGAACCTGCGCCGCTCGGCCCGCGCCGCGGTGGCCGCGGGTGCGCGTGTGCAGCGGGCGCTGGAGATCCTCGGCGACGAGGTGCCCGAGCACCTCGCGGCGGCCGGCCGGCTGCGCATGGACCACAAGCAGGCCTCGCTGGAGGAACTGGGCTCGCTCGCCGAACCCCCGCTCACCAAGGACGCGGTGGCGGGCCGGATCCGGCGCCTGCTGGCGATGGCCGACAAGCGCGCCTCGGACCTCGGCATCCCGGGCACCGAGTCCAACCTGACCGAGGAGATGGTGGGCTGAACCCGCCGCGGCCCGCCCGCCCCGTCCGGTTACCGTTCCGTACGGCGGGCACCCGTGGCGCCGATGTCACCGCCGGGTGCCCGGGGAGGTAGGGTCGTCCTTGGTCGGGGACATCCCAATACGTCGCAGCCGGAGCGAAATGGCCTCCGGCACACCAGCGAGGAGATCGGTTCGTGACGATCCGCGTAGGCATCAACGGCTTTGGTCGCATCGGTCGAAACTTCTTCCGTGCCGCCCTGGACCAGGGTGCGGACATCGAGATCGTGGCTGTCAACGACCTGGGTGACACGGCCACCACCGCCCACCTGCTCAAGTACGACACGATCCTGGGCCGCCTGAAGGCCGAGGTCACGCACACCGCCGACTCCATCACCGTCGACGGCCACACCATCAAGGTGCTGTCGGAGCGCAACCCCGCCGACATCCCGTGGGGCGAGCTCGGCGTCGACATCGTGATCGAGTCCACCGGCATCTTCACCAAGGCCGCCGACGCCAAGAAGCACCTCGACGGCGGCGCCAAGAAGGTCATCATCTCGGCGCCCGCCTCCGACGAGGACATCACCATCGTGATGGGCGTCAACAACGAGAAGTACGACCCGGCGAAGCACAACATCATCTCCAACGCGTCCTGCACCACCAACTGCGTGGCGCCGATGGCCAAGGTCCTCGACGAGAACTTCGGCATCGTCAAGGGTCTGATGACCACCGTGCACGCGTACACCAACGACCAGCGCATCCTGGACTTCCCGCACAAGGACCTGCGTCGCGCCCGTGCCGCCGCGGAGAACATCATCCCGACCTCGACGGGTGCCGCGAAGGCCACCGCCCTGGTGCTCCCGCAGCTCAAGGGCAAGCTGGACGGCATCGCCATGCGCGTCCCGGTCCCGACCGGCTCCGTGACCGACCTGGTCATCGAGCTCGAGCGCGAGGTCACCAAGGACGAGGTCAACGCGGCCTTCCAGAAGGCCGCCGAGGGCCAGCTCAAGGGCATCCTGGAGTACACCGAGGACCCGATCGTCTCGTCGGACATCGTCAACTGGCCGGCCTCCTGCACCTTCGACTCCTCGCTGACGATGGCGCAGGGCAAGCAGGTCAAGGTCATCGGCTGGTACGACAACGAGTGGGGCTACTCCAACCGTCTCGTCGACCTGACCGTCTTCGTCGGCGGCCAGCTCTGACACCCGCTCGACCGCCCGCCATGCGATGAGGACAGGGTCCGGACGACGTGCCGTCGTCCGGGCCCTGTCCCATGACGTGGCGGTCGGAGCGATCCGACCAGTCAGGACCAAGGCAGGGGAGCCTCCACCATGAAGACGATCGACGAACTCGTCGACGAGGGGGTCGGCGGCAAGCGCGTGTTCGTGCGCGCCGACCTCAACGTGCCGCTGTCCGGCACGACCATCACCGACGACGGCCGCATCCGCGCCGTCGTACCGACCATCGCCAAGCTGGCCGGGGCCGGCGCCAAGGTGATCGTCGCCTCCCACCTGGGCCGCCCCAAGGGCGCGCCCGACCCGCAGTTCTCGCTCGCCCCCGTCGCGGCGCGCCTGGGCGAACTCCTCGGCACGCAGGTGGCGTTCGCGACCGACACGGTCGGCGAGAGCGCCCGCGGGACGGTGGACGCCCTCACCGACGGCTCGGTGGCGCTGCTGGAGAACCTGCGCTTCAACCCGGGTGAGACCAGCAAGGACGACGCCGAGCGCGGCGCCTTCGCCGGGCAGCTGGCCGAGCTGGCCGAGCTGTACGTCGGTGACGGCTTCGGCGCGGTGCACCGCAAGCACGCCTCCGTGTACGACCTCCCGGCCCGGCTGCCGCACGCCGCGGGCCTGCTGATCGCCACCGAGGTCACCGTGCTGAAGAAGCTCACCGAGGACGTGTCCCGTCCGTACGCGGTGGTGCTCGGCGGCGCCAAGGTCTCCGACAAGCTGGGGGTCATCGACCACCTGCTGGAGCGTGCCGACCGGATCCTGATCGGCGGCGGCATGGTCTACACCTTCCTGAAGGCCCAGGGCCACGAGGTGGGCAAGAGCCTGCTGCAGGAGGACCAGATCCCCGCGGTCAAGGAGTACCTGGAGCGCGCGAAGGCCAAGGGCGTGGAGTTCGTGCTGCCCGTGGACGTCGTCGCCGCCCCGTCCTTCCCGGATCTGAAGAACCCGGTCGACACCAACCCGGCGGTCGTCGGCGTCGACGCCATCCCCGCCGACCTGCAGGGCCTGGACATCGGTCCGGAGTCCCGCAAGGTCTTCGCCTCGAAGCTCGCCGACGCGGCAACCGTCTTCTGGAACGGCCCGATGGGCGTCTTCGAGCACCCCGACTACGCCGAGGGCACCCGCGCGATCGCCCAGGCGCTGATCGACAGCCCCGCGTTCACCGTGGTCGGCGGCGGCGACTCGGCCGCGGCCGTCCGTATCCTGGGCTTCGACGAGAACGCTTTCGGCCACATCTCGACCGGTGGTGGCGCGAGCCTCGAGTACCTCGAGGGCAAGACGCTCCCCGGCCTCGCCGCACTGGAGGACTGACCCGATGACCTCGCGCACGCCGATCATGGCGGGCAACTGGAAGATGAACCTCAACCACCTCGAGGCCATCCACCACGTCCAGAAGCTCGCCTTCGCGCTCAACGACAAGGACTTCGACGCCGTCGAGGCCGTCGTACTGCCGCCCTTCACCGACCTCCGGGGGGTGCAGACCCTGATCGAGGCCGACAAGCTGAAGATCAAGTACGGCGCCCAGGACCTGTCGGCGCACGACTCCGGTGCCTACACCGGTGAGATCTCCGGCTCGATGCTGGCCAAGCTGAAGTGCTCGTACGTGGTCATCGGCCACTCGGAGCGCCGCCAGTACCACCACGAGACCGACGAGCAGGTGAACGCCAAGGTCAAGGCGGCGTTCCGGCACGAGCTGACGCCGATCGTCTGCGTCGGCGAGGGCCTGGACGTCCGCAAGGCCGGTGAGCAGGTGGCGTACACCCTCGCCCAGGTCGACGGCGCCCTGAAGGACATCCCGGCCGAGCAGGCCGCGACCCTGGTCGTCGCCTACGAGCCGGTGTGGGCCATCGGCACCGGCGAGGTCGCCACCCCCGAGGACGCCCAGGAAGTCTGCGGGGCGATCCGCGGCCGTCTTGCCGAGCTGTACGGCCAGGAGGTGGCCGACGCGATCCGCATCCAGTACGGCGGCTCGGTCAAGGCCGGCAACATCGCGGCGATCATGGCGCAGCCGGACGTGGACGGCGCCCTGGTCGGCGGCGCGGCGCTGGACCCGGAGGAGTTCGTCAAGATCATCCGCTTCCGCGACCAGTAAGTTTCGCGGCAGTAGGCTGTCGGGCCCTGCCCGAAGTACTCTGTCGGGGGTCGGAGCGCTGCATAGCAGGCAGCGGCCCGGCCCCCGCGTCGTCCTAGGTCACCGAGAGAGTTGGTCCAGCTGTGGTCATCGGGTTCTCCATCGCCCTCATCATCTTCAGCCTGCTGCTGTTGCTGCTCGTGCTGATGCACAAGGGCAAGGGCGGCGGTCTGTCCGACATGTTCGGCGGCGGCATGCAGTCGTCCGTCGGCGGTTCCTCGGTGGCCGAGCGCAACCTCGACCGGATCACGGTTGTCATCGGTCTGCTGTGGTTTGCGTGCATTGTCGCCCTTGGGCTTCTGCTGAAGTTCCAGAAGTGACCGAGTCCCCGGCTTCCGGGGAGAAGTGACGCTTCGTCGTCGGCGCGACTTATCATGGGAGCGCGTCATGGGATACGGTGCCCTTTCCCCGCAGGCGCGGGGGGTGGACCGGTCTCCGTAAACTGGGCGACCTCGCAGCACCATCACGCAGGGAGTTACGACCGTGGCAAGTGGCAACGCGATCCGTGGCAGTCGGGTCGGGGCGGGGCCGATGGGAGAGGCCGAGCGGGGCGAGTCCGCGCCGCGCCTGCGCATCTCCTTCTGGTGCTCCAACGGGCACGAGACCCGGCCGAGTTTCGCGAGCGACGCGCAGATCCCGGAGACCTGGGACTGCCCTCGCTGCGGCTTCCCGGCCGGACAGGACGAGGAGAACCCCCCGGCGCCGCCGCGCACCGAACCGTACAAGACGCACCTGGCGTACGTGCGGGAGCGGCGCAGCGCGGCCGACGGCGAGGCGATCCTCGCCGAGGCGCTCGCCAAGCTGCGCGGCGAGATCTGAGCCGCACCGGCTGAAACTCCACGGGCCCGGCCCGCGAGGAAGACCCTTCTTTCGCGGCCGGGCCCGTCGCGTCCCTTCGACTGTGCGTAACCAAAACGTATACTCCGTGTCGTGTCTCTGGTGATCGGCATCGATGCGGGCGGAACCCGGACGCGCGCCTACCTGGCCGAGGCGGCGCGCGAAGGCGTGGTGCTCGGTGAGGGCGAGGGCGGGCCCGGCAACGCGATGACCGTCGAACGTGTGGCGCTGACGCAGCACCTCGCGGACGCCATCCGCGGCGCGGTCCCGGAGGACCGCAGAGGCGAGGTCACGTCCGTCGTGGGCGGCTTCGCCGGTGCGGCGCTCGGCACCGGCCCCGAGACGGGGCACGAACTGGCAACCTCCTGTCTGCGGGCGGCGCTCGACAGCCACGGCGTCGGCACGCCCGAGGTGACGGTCTGCGGCGACATCGAGGTCGCCTTCGCCTCCGCGCCGGGCACGCCGGCGGACGGTCTGGCCCTGGTCGCCGGGACGGGAGCCGTCGCCGCGCGGATCGAGAAGCGCCAGCAGACCCTCGTCGCGGACGGCAACGGCTGGTTGATCGGCGACGAGGGCAGCGGGTTCTGGCTGGGCCGCGAGGTCATGCGGGCCGCCCTGCGCGCGCTGGACGGGCGCGGGCCGTGGACGATCCTCGTCGAGGGCGTGCTCTCCCACTACATGGGTTCCCCCGGAGGCCCGTACCTCGCGCAGGAGCGTCCCGGCGGCCATGAGTGCCACGTGCTGCGCAACCGTCTGGTGCCGCTGGTGTACGCCGAACCCCCGGTCAGGCTGGCCCGGTTGAGCCCGCTCGCCGTCACCGCCGACCGGGACGGCGACGAGGTCGCCGGTTCCCTGCTGGACGACGCCGCGGACGAACTCGCCGCGACCGTCGCCGCGCTGGATCCGCGCCCGGGCGAACCCCTGGTCGTCACCGGCGGGCTGCTGGGCCCGACGGGGCCGTTGCTCGGCCGGGTGGTGGCCCGTGCCGAGGAGATGGATCTGGACGTCCAGCCGGTGCGCAACGGCGGTGCGGGCGCGCTGGCGTTGGCCCGGCTGCGGGTGAACGGGGACTGAGCGGGAGCGAACCGGACGGTTCGGGCGGCGCCGACAGGAGGCGTCCACCGGGGGATTGACGTGGACTAGACCTCTCGTCCATCGTTTCGGAGGAGCATCCGCCGGATCACTGGACTCAGGGGGAATCGGCCATGGCCGACGACGTGACGACCACCGCCGCACGCTTCGCCGACGAGGCGAGGACGGTCATCGACCGCGTGGTCGCCGGCAACAAGGACTCCGTGGCCGCCGCCGCCCGGCTGATCGCCGACTGCGTCGCCGCGGACGGCATCGTCCAGGCCTTCGGGACCGGCCACTCGCAGGCCACGGCGCTGGAGATCGCCGGACGTGCCGGTGGACTCATCCCCACCAACCGCATCGGGCTGTCGGACCTGGTGCTCCGGGGCGGCGAGGACCTCTCGGTGCTCTCCGACCCGTTGCTGGAGCGGTCGCCGGGGCTCGGCAAGCGTCTGTACGAACTGGCCGCCCCGCATCCGCGGGACGTCTTCGTCGTCATCTCCAACTCCGGCGTCAACAACTCGATCGTCGACTTCGCCCTGCACGTGAAGGACGCCGGCCACCCGCTGATCGCCCTCACCTCGCTGCTGCACACCCGTTCCGTCCCGGCGCTGCACGCCGGGGGCAAGCGCCTTGCCGACGTCGCCGACGTCGTCCTGGACAACGGCGCGCCGACCGGCGACGCCCTGCTCCCGCTGCCCGACGGCGGCTCACTGTGCGGGATCTCCACGATCACCTCGGCCATGCTCGTCCAGATGACCGTCGCCGAGGCCGTCGGGCTGATGACCGCCGAGGGCCACCAGGCACCGGTGTACGTCTCGGCCAACGTCCCCGGCGGCTTCGAGCGCAACCTCGTCCTGGAGCGCCACTACGGGGAGAGACTGCACCGCGGAGGGTTCTGACCAGTGCGGACGCTGCGTTGTCAGTGGCCCCCGCTACGGTCTGTGACGAAGGTCGAGGACCGGTGAGCGGGGGGATCCATGAGCGTCGGCATCGTGCAGGGCCGGGAGCGCACGCCGCAGTGGCGGGGCGGGTTCGGGCGGCTGTGGACGGCCGCGGCGGTCTCGCGGTTCGGTGACGGGCTGCGTGCGGCGGCGCTGCCGCTGCTCGCCGTGGGCCTGACCGACTCGCCACTGCTGGTCTCGCTCGTCACCGCCGCGGGCTTCGTGCCCTGGCTCGTCTTCGGGCTGCTCGGCGGGGCGGTGGCCGACCGGGTGGACCAACGGCGCGCCATGTGGGCCGTGGACGCCGTGCGGGGCGCACTCACGGCCGTCTTCGCGCTCGCGGTGTGGCTGGACCGGGCGGGCATCGCGTTGCTGCTCGTGCTGGCGTTCGCGCTGACCACACTGCAGACCCTCTTCGACAACGCGGCGACCTCACTGCTGCCGGCGGTCGTCCCCTCCCGGTCCCTGGGCCGCGCCAACGCCCGTCTGATGACCGGTCAGACCATGGCCGCAACCTTCCTCGCCGCGCCGCTGGTGCCGGTGCTGTTCGGCCTCACGGCCGCGCTGCCGTTCGGGGTGGACGCCCTCACCTACGCGGTCGCGGCCGGGCTGGTGGCCTCGCTGCGGCTGCCCGCACCCGAACGGGCGGCGCGGGCCGCGGGCCGCACCCTGCGGCAGGACATCGCCGAGGGCATACGGGTGCTGTGGCGGGACCGCGTGCTCAGGGCGCTGTGCACGGCCAACACCGTGGTCAACGTGGGCATCGGCGCCCTGGTGGCGACCCTCGTCCTCCAGGTCACAGGCTGGCTCCACGCGGGGCACACGGGATACGCCCTCGTGCTGGTCGCCTACGGGGCGGGCAGCGTGGCCGGGGGAGCGGCCGCGGGGCGGCTCTCCGCGCTGCTGGGCGGTCGCGTCAGGAGCCTCGCGCCGGGCCTGGCCCTCCAGGCCGGCTGCCTGGTCGTGGCCGGCACCGTGCGCTCCCTGCCGGTGACCGCGGCCGCCCTGGCCGTCTTCGGTGCCCTCGGCATGGTGTGGAACGTCAACGAGACCACCCTGATGCAGCAGCGCACGCCCGAGAAGTTGCTGGGCAGGGTGAGCGCGGCCATGCGCACCCTGGGGGTGGCGGGGGCTCCGCTCGGCGCCCTGCTGGGCGGCGTCGCGGCGCAGATCCTCGGGCCGAACACCCCGCTGCTGCTCGCGGCCGCCGTGCTGGGCTGCGCGTTGCCTGCTCTTCGTCCGATCGTCACCACGCCAGAGGGCGGAGGTGAAACAACGGCGTGCAGGTAATCAACTAGTTTGGACCTGCAGCAGGAGGACGAGGAGAAGTGGACTGATGTCCGATACCAACACGCAGGGCCGAACCCGTCTCGACCAGCGCCCCGAGTGGCACGCGCTCGCCGAGCACCACGAGGAGCTGGGCGCGACCCACCTGCGGGAGCTGTTCGCCGCCGACCCGGACCGCGCCCGGCGCTACACCGTGCAGGTCGGCGATCTCCATCTGGACTACTCCAAGCACCTGGTGACCGACGAGACGCTGCGTCTGCTGCGCGACCTCGCGGCGGCCACCGGTGTCGCCGCACTGCGGGACGCCATGTTCAGCGGCGAGAAGATCAACGTCACCGAGGACCGCGCCGTGCTGCACACGGCGCTGCGCGCCCCGCAGTCGGCCGAGATCACGGTCGACGGCGTCAACGTCGTGCCCGGGGTCCACCACGTGCTCACCCGGATGGGGAGCTTCGCCAACTCCGTCCGCACGGGCAAGTGGGTCGGCTCGACCGGACGCCGCATCAAGAACGTGGTGAACATCGGGATCGGCGGCTCCGACCTGGGACCGGCGATGGCCTACGAGGTGCTGCGCGCGTTCACCGACCGCGGGCTCACCTTCCGGTTCGTCTCCAACGTGGACGGCGCCGACCTCCACGAGGCGCTGCACGGCCTGGACCCCGCCGAGACGCTGTTCATCGTCGCGTCCAAGACGTTCACCACCATCGAGACCATCACCAACGCCACCTCGGCGCGCGAGTGGCTGCTCGACGGGCTCGGCGGCGACCAGGACGCGGTGCGCTTCCACTTCGTGGCGGTGTCCACGAACGCGGCGGAGGTCTCCAAGTTCGGCATCGACACCGACAACATGTTCGAGTTCTGGGACTGGGTCGGCGGGCGCTACTCGTACCCGTCCGCCATCGGGCTCTCGCTGATGATCGCCATCGGCGAGGAGCAGTTCCGGGAGATGCTGGCCGGATTCCACCTCGTCGACGAGCACTTCCGCACCGCCCCTCCGGAGGCCAACGCGCCGCTGCTGATGGGTCTGCTGGGCGTCTGGTACGGGCAGTTCTTCGACGCGCAGGCGCACGCGGTCCTGCCGTACAGCCACTACCTGTCGAAGTTCACGGCCTACCTGCAGCAGCTCGACATGGAGTCCAACGGCAAGTACGTGGACCGCGAGGGACGGCCCGTCGACTGGCAGACCGGCCCGGTCGTGTGGGGCACGCCCGGCACCAACGGGCAGCACGCCTACTACCAGCTGCTGCACCAGGGCACGAAGTTCATCCCCGCGGACTTCATCGGCTTCGCCAACCCGGTCGGTGAGCTGGAGCCGGCCTTCGCCGCCCAGCACGACCTGCTGATGGCCAACTTCTTCGCCCAGACGCAGGCGCTGGCCTTCGGCAAGACCAGCGAGGAGGTCCGTGCCGAGGGCGTCCCGGAGGCGCAGGTCCCGCACCGCACCTTCCGCGGCAACCACCCGACGACGACCGTCCTCGCCAAGGAACTGACCCCGTCGGTGCTGGGGCAGCTGGTGGCGCTCTACGAGCACAAGGTCTTCGTACAGGGCGCGGTCTGGAACATCGACTCCTTCGACCAGTGGGGCGTCGAGCTGGGCAAGGTCCTCGCCAAGCGCGTGGAGCCGGCCCTGACCGAGGGCGCCGAGGTGCCCGGTCTTGACGCGTCCTCCCAGGCCCTCGTGGCCACCTACCGGTCGCTGCGCGGCCGCTGAGACGCCACAGAGGCGGTAGAAGGACGCCGGGCGGGCTCCGAGGAGCTCGCCCGGCGTCTTGCGTCGCGTCCCGCGCCGGTCACCGCCTCACGGGGAGGACGGCGGGTACAACTGCGGGGGCAGCTTCGCGGCGGCCGTACGGTCCAGCAGCCACAACGTGCGGGCCCGCCCATGGGCACCCGCCGCCGGGGCCTGGATCTCACCGGGCCCGGACAGGGCGATGGCCACGGCGCCCGCCTTGTCCTCGCCCGCCGCCAGCAGCCACACCTCGCGGGCGGCACGGATGGCGGGCAGGGTGAGCGAGATCCGGGTCGGCGGCGGCTTGGGGGAGCCGTGCACGCCCACGACCGTGCGCTCGCTCTCGCGGACCCCGGGGTGCCCGGGGAAGAGCGAGGCCACGTGCGTGTCCGGCCCCACGCCGAGCATCAGCACGTCGAAGGAGGGCACCGGCCCGTGGTCCTCGGGACCGGCCGCCGCCGCCAGTTCCTGGGCGTATGCCTCGGCCGCGGCGTCCGCGTCGTTGCCGAGCGGCCCGTCCGAGGGCGGCATGGGATGGACCCGCGCCGGGTCGACCGGAACCGCGTCGAGCAGCGCCTCACGGGCCTGGGTCTCGTTGCGCTCCGGATCGCCCGAGGGCAGGAACCGCTCGTCGCCCCACCACAGGTCCAACCGCGTCCAGTCCACCGCGTCCCTGGCCGGCGAGGCGGCCAGGGCGGCGAGCAGGGCGTTGCCGTTGCGTCCGCCGGTGAGCACCACCGAGGCGGAGCCGCGGGCGGCCTGGGCGTCCACGATCTTCGTGATCAGCCGGGCCGCCGCGGCCTGCGCCATCAGTTCCTTGTCCCGGTGGACCACCACCTGGGGGGCGGTCACGTGACGGCCGCCTTGTCCGAACCGCCGTTCTGGGCCGGCCCCGCCCCGGCGGCGGCCGGCTCGGCGGCGTCCTCGGCGCGCCCCAGCCGGTCCACGCCGAACTTGACCGCGGCCGCGTACGCCTCGTCGGGGTCGAGCCGGCGCAGCTCCTCGGCGATCAGGTCCGAGGTCGCCCGCCGCTGCAGCGCCACGTGCCGGTCGGGCTGGCCGGGGATGGCGAGCTCGGCCAGCGCGCCGGTCGGCCGGTCCAGGCAGATCTCGCCGTCCGCGGTCGCCAGCCGTACGGCGGTGATGCCGGGGCCGTCGGAGACCTTCCGCCTGACGGGTACGCCGAGCCGCCTGGCGAGCCACAGCCCGAGCAGCTCCGTGCTCGGGTTGTACGCCTCGCCCTCGACGACGGCGCCCTTGACCGCTGCCTCCTTCTGGTCCAGGGCCGCGGCCAGCACGCTGCGCCACGGGGTGATCCGGGTCCAGGCCAGGTCGGTGTCGCCGGGGGTGTACGTCTCGGCGCGCAGTCCCAGTGCGGCGACCGGGTCCTCGGTGGCCGCCGCGTCGGTGATCCGGCGGGCCGCGAGCTGGCCCAGCAGGTCCTCTGCGGGGTTCGCCGGGGCGTCCTCGGGCCACCAGACGACGACGGGGGCGTCGGGCAGCAGCAGCGGCAGCACGACGCTCTCGGCGTGGTCGGCGAGTTCGCCGTGGAGGCGGAGCAGGACGGTCTCGCCGGTGCCGGACTCGCCGCCGACGCGCACCTCGGCGTCGAGGCGGGCGCTGCGCCGGTCGCGGGGGGAGCGGCCGGGGCGCTTGATGACGACCAGGATGCGCGAGGGGTGCTCGCGCGAGGCGTCGGAGGCGGCCTTGAGGGCGTCGTAGTGGTTGCCCTCGTCGGTGACGATGACGAGGGTCAGCACCATGCCGACGGCCGGACTGCCGATGGCCCTGCGCGCCTTGATCAGCGCCGAATTGATCTTGCTTGAGGTCGTCTCGGTGAGATCGATGTTCATGGCCGGCGCCAGCTCCTGCCGTCTCGTGCGAGCATCTCGTCCGCCGCCTTCGGACCCCAGGTGCCCGCGGTGTACTGCTCGGGCTTGCCGTGCCGGTCCCAGTACTCCTCGATCGGGTCGAGGATCCGCCAGGACTCCTCGACCTCCTGGTGCCGGGGGAAGAGGTTGGCGTCGCCGAGCAGGACGTCCAGGATCAGCCGTTCGTAGGCCTCCGGGCTGGACTCGGTGAAGGACTCGCCGTAGGCGAAGTCCATCGTCACGTCCCGGATCTCCATCGAGGTGCCCGGCACCTTGGAACCGAACCTGATCGTCACGCCCTCGTCCGGCTGGACCCGGATGACCAGGGCGTTCTGCCCGAGCTCCTCGGTCGCGGTGTTGTCGAACGGGGAGTGCGGGGCGCGCTGGAAGACGACCGCGATCTCGGTGACGCGGCGCCCCAGGCGCTTGCCGGCGCGCAGGTAGAAGGGGACCCCGGCCCAGCGGCGGTTGTCGATGGCCAGCTTGATGGCGGCGTAGGTGTCGGTCTTGGACTTGGCGTCGATGCCGTCCTCCTCCAGGTAGCCGAGCACCTCCTCCCCGCCCTGCCAGCCGTGCGCGTACTGCCCGCGCACGGTGTGCCTGCCGAGGTCCGCCGGCAGCTTGACCGCCTGAAGGACCTTGAGCTTCTCCTGCACCAGCGACTTGGCGTCGAAGGAGGCGGGCTCCTCCATCGCGGTCAGCGCGAGGAGTTGCAGCAGGTGGTTCTGGATGACGTCGCGCGCGGCGCCGATGCCGTCGTAGTAGCCCGCGCGGCCGCCGATGCCGATGTCCTCGGCCATCGTGATCTGCACGTGGTCGACGTAGGAACGGTTCCACAACGGCTCGAACATCGTGTTGGCGAACCGCAGCGCCAGGATGTTCTGGACCGTCTCCTTGCCCAGGTAGTGGTCGATCCGGAAGACGTCCTGGGAACGGAAGACCTGGTGGACGACCTGGTTGAGCTCCTGGGCGCTGGCCAGGTCGTGGCCGAAGGGCTTCTCGATGACGGCCCGTCGCCAGGAACCCTGGGGCGGGTCGGACAGCCCGTGCTTCTTCAGCTGCTGGACCACGGTCGGGAAGAACTTGGGCGGCACCGAGAGGTAGAAGGCGAAGTTGCCGCCCGTACCGCGGGCCTTGTCCAGTTCGTCGACCGTGCCGCGCAGCTTCTCGAAGGCCTGGTCGTCGTCGAAGTCGCCGGGGACGAACCGCATCCCCTCGGAGAGCTGCTGCCAGACCTCCTCGCGGAAGGGGGTGCGCGCGTGCTCCTTGACGGAGTCGTGGACGACCTGCGCGAAGTCCTCGTCCGCCCAGTCGCGGCGCGCGAAGCCGACGAGCGAGAAGCCCGGCGGCAGCAGCCCGCGGTTGGCGAGGTCGTACACGGCAGGCATCAGCTTTTTACGTGACAAATCGCCCGTGACGCCGAAGATCACCAGGCCCGACGGTCCCGCGATGCGCGGGAGCCGTCGGTCCGATGCGTCACGCAGCGGGTTGGCGCTGCTCAACGTGCTTACGCCTCCTTCGGCGCCAGGCGCTTGAGCTCGGCCTCGGTCGAGGCCAGCAGCTCGTTCCAGGACGCCGCGAACTTCTCGACGCCCTCGTCCTCCAGCAGCTGGACGACGTCGTCGTACGAGATGCCGAGCGCGGCGATCGCGTCCAGCTCGCCCTGGGACTGCTCGTACGTGCCGCGGATGGTGTCGCCGGTGACCTCACCGTGGTCGGCCACCGCGTCGAGCGTGGCCTCGGGCATGGTGTTGACGATGCCCGGGGCGACCAGCTCGGTCACGTACAGGGTGTCCGGGTAGGACGGGTCCTTCACGCCGGTGGAGGCCCACAGCGGACGCTGCTTGTGCGCGCCCTCGTGCTCCAGCGCCTGCCAGCGGTCGGAGGAGAAGACCTCCTCGTACGCCTGGTAGGCGAGCCGGGCGTTGGCGACGGCGGCCTTGCCCTTGAGGGACTTGGCCTCGTCGCTGCCCAGCTTCTCCAGGCGCTTGTCGATCTCGGTGTCCACCCGCGAGACGAAGAAGGAGGCCACCGAGCGGATCAGGGAGAGGTCCAGGCCTGCGGCCCGGGCCTTCTCCAGGCCCGCCAGGTAGGCGTCCATGACCTCGCGGTAGCGCTCCAGGGAGAAGATCAGCGTGACGTTGACGCTGATGCCCCGGCCGATCACCTCGGTGATGGCCGGCAGGCCCGCCTTGGTGGCCGGGATCTTGATCAGGGTGTTGGGCCGGTCCACCAGCCAGGCGAGCTGCTTGGCCTCGGCGATGGTGGCGGCGGTGTTGTGCGCCAGACGCGGGTCGACCTCGATGGACACCCGGCCGTCCTGGCCGCCGCTGGCGTCGTACAGCGGGCGCAGCACGTCGGCGGCGTCGCGCACGTCAGCGGTGGTGATCATGCGCAGGGCCTCGTCCACCGTCAGCTTCCGGGCGGCGAGGTCGGTGAGCTGCTGCTCGTAGCCGTCCCCGCTGGAGATCGCCTTCTGGAAGATCGAGGGGTTGGTGGTGACACCGACCACGTGGCTCTGGTCCATGAGCTCGGCCAGGTTGCCGGAGGTGATCCGCTTGCGGGACAGGTCGTCGAGCCAGATCGCCACGCCCTCGTCGGAGAGGCGCTTGAGTGCGTCTGTCATGGGTTCTGCATCTCCTCGGTACGTCGTAAGGGTCTGTGCGTCAGCGTGCGGCGGCGGCGAGCGAGTCGCGCGCTGCGGCGGCCACGGCCTCCGCGGTCAGACCGAACTCGCGGTAGAGGACCTTGTAATCGGCGCTTGCCCCGAAGTGCTCCAGGGACACGATCCGGCCCGCGTCACCGACGAAGCGGTGCCAGGTCAGCCCGATGCCGGCCTCGACGGCGACGCGTGCCCGCACGTTCGGCGGGATGACGCTGTCGCGGTAGGCCTGGTCCTGCTCCTCGAACCACTCCACGGACGGCATGGAGACCACGCGCGCCGGGATGCCGTCGGCCTGCAGCTGCGCGCGGGCCTCGACGGCCAGCTGCACCTCGGAGCCGGTCGCGATCAGGATCACCTGAGGCTGGCCGCCCTCGGCGTCGAACAGCACGTACCCGCCCTTGACCGCGTCCTCGTTCGCCGGGTAGGTCGGCACGTTCTGCCGGGTCAGCGCCACGCCGTGCGGGGCGGGCTTGGCCGTGTGGCGGCGCAGGATCTCCGCCCAGGCGATTGCCGTCTCGTTGGCGTCGGCCGGCCGGACGACGTTGAGGCCGGGGATGGCGCGGAGCGCCGCCAGGTGCTCGATCGGCTGGTGGGTCGGGCCGTCCTCGCCCAGGCCGATGGAGTCGTGCGTCCAGACGTAGGAGACCGGCAGCTTCATCAGCGCCGCCAGGCGGACCGCCGGGCGCATGTAGTCGGAGAACACCAGGAAGGTGCCGCCGTAGACGCGGGTGTTGCCGTGCAGCGCGATGCCGTTCATGGTCGAGCCCATGGCGTGCTCGCGGATGCCGAAGTGCACGGTGCGGCCGTACGGGTTCGCCTCCGGCAGCGGGTTGTCCGCCGGGAGGAACGAGGACGAGGCGTCGATGGTGGTGAGGTTCGAGCCCGCCAGGTCGGCGGAGCCGCCCCACAGCTCGGGGATCACGCCGCCCAGCGCCTTCAGCACCTCACCGGAGGCCTTGCGGGTGGCGACGTCCTTGCCCGCGGGGAACTCCGGGACGACGTCCTCCCAGCCGGCCGGGAGCTCGCCGGCGTGGATGCGGTCGAAGGTCCTGGCCCGCTCCGGGTTGGCGGAGCGCCACTCCTCGAACCGCTTGGTCCACTCCGCGTGCGCCTCACGGCCGCGGTCGGCGACCTTGCGGGCGTGCGCCAGCACCTCGGGGACGACCTCGAAGTCCTGCTCGGGGTCGAAGCCCAGCACCTTCTTGGTGGCCGCGACCTCGGTGTCGCCCAGCGCCGAGCCGTGGGCGGCCTCGGTGTTCTGCGCGTTCGGGGCGGGCCAGGCGATGATCGTGCGGGCCGCGATGATCGAGGGGCGGTCGGTGACGGCCTTGGCCTTCGCGAAGGCGGCGTAAAGGGCCTGGACGTCGAAGTCGCCCGAGGGGTCCTGCTCGATGCGCTGCACGTGCCAGCCGTAGGCCTCGTAGCGCTTCAGCACGTCCTCGGAGAAGGCGGTCGCGGTGTCGCCCTCGATCGAGATGTGGTTGTCGTCGTAGAGGGCGATCAGATTGCCCAGCTTCTGGTGCCCGGCCAGCGAGGACGCCTCGGCGGAGATGCCCTCCTCCAGGTCGCCGTCGGAGACGATCGCCCAGATGGTGTGGTCGAAGACCGACTCGCCCGGCGCCGCGTCCGGGTCGAACAGGCCGCGCTCGTAGCGGGCGGCCATCGCCATGCCCACCGCGTTGGCGACACCCTGGCCCAGCGGGCCGGTGGTGGTCTCCACACCCGTGGTGTGACCGTGCTCGGGGTGGCCGGGGGTGCGCGAGCCCCAGGTGCGGAAGGCCTTGAGGTCCTCCAGCTCCAGGCCGTACCCCGAAAGGAAGAGCTGCGTGTACAGCGTCAGGGACGTGTGTCCCGGCGAGAGGACGAAGCGGTCGCGACCGGTCCACCCGGCGTCCGAGGGGTCGTGCCGCATCAGCTTCTGGAACAGCAGGTAGGCCGCGGGGGCGAGGCTCATCGCCGTACCCGGATGGCCGTTGCCGACCTTCTGCACGGCATCCATCGCCAGAACCCGGGCGGTGTCAACCGCACGCCTGTCAAGCTCGGTCCACTCCAGCTCGGTGGTGGTCGGCTCGGTGCTCACCTGAGAGGGCTCCTCTCCACATGTATTACGCCGGTGACGAAGTGCACACCGGGCGTTGCCGAGCCTACCCCTGCACGTACGTGCACCTATTCGAGTGTTGGGCTCGACGCCTGCGGCAACCGATCCCCGGGCAGCCACATTCCCTCCCCGGCACCGGTGGTGTCACCAGCGTGCCCCGGTCAGCGTTTCTTCGCCTGTTGAACACAGAACACCTTCAGGTTGCGCCTCTCTTGCGCTATGGAGGCCAACACGTGCCACCCCCGAGCGCGGGTGGAGTATCCGCTACGTCTAAAGTGGCGTGGTACGCGCAAGCGGAGCCGCTTGCTGGACTTTTCCTCAGGGGTGTTCGTGACGGCCGTCGAATCCCGGCCCGCCGGAGCCATCGGATCGAGCCATCGCCACCGGCCGTTCGGTGCCCGTGTGATGGCGTTCGTGGCGCTGACCAAGCCGCGCATCATCGAGCTGCTGCTCATCACGACGGTTCCGGTGATGTTCCTTGCGGCGGGCGGTGTGCCCGACCTCTGGCTGGTCGCGGCGACCATGATCGGCGGCTACATGTCGGCGGGCGGCGCGAACGCCCTCAACATGTACATCGACCGTGACATCGACGCGCTCATGCACCGTACGGAGCAGCGCCCGCTGGTGACCGGCATGGTCGCGCCGTGGGAGTGCCTGGTCTTCGGCATCACGCTTTCGGTGGTTTCCACCGCCTGGTTCTGGGTGCTCGTCAACCCCTTGTCGGCGGCGCTGTCCCTCACGGCCATCCTCTACTACGTCTTCGTCTACACCCTCGGCCTCAAGCGCCGCACGGCCCAGAACATCGTCTGGGGCGGCATCGCGGGCTGCATGCAGGTGCTCATCGGGTGGTCGGCGGTGCGGGACGAACTGGCCTGGGCGCCCTTCGTCCTCTTCCTCGTCCTCTTCTTCTGGACGCCGCCGCACTACTGGCCGCTGTCGATGAAGGTGAAGGACGACTACGCGCGCGTAGGCGTGCCCATGCTGCCGGTCGTGGCGGGCAACGTCGTGGTGGGCCGGCAGATCGTCATCTACAGCTGGGTGATGGTGCTGGTCTCGCTGACCCTGTGGTGGCCGCTGGGTGCGGCGAGCTGGTTCTACGCGGCCGCCGCCGTGCTGCTGGGCGCCTTCTGGCTGGTCGAGGCGCACGCCCTGTACGGGCGGGCGAAGGCCGGTGTGGTCGGCGCCAAGCTGAAGGAGATGCGGCTGTTCCACTGGTCGATCACCTACGCGACGCTGCTGTTCGTCGCCGTCGCCGTGGACCCCTTCCTGCGCTGATTACCGGCGGGTAGCATTCCTCCCATGGCAGAGACCCAGGAAGCAGTCACCCAGGCCGCGGACCGCCGGGCCGCGGCCCGTGCCGAGCGCCGCGCCGCCCGCCTGGCGAAGCAGATCACCGCGTTCGCCAAGAGCCACGGCGGCGGCGCCGAGGGCCAGATCGCGTACATCGGCGAGGTCGGCACCCGCATCGTGCTCGTCGGCGAGAACGGCGAGTGGGGCGACCTGGTGGCGCCCACGTACGACATCGCCCGCAGCGCCGTCGAGCGCTCCGGGATCACGGTGCACGAGTCCTTCGACGGCGACCTGGCGGCCAAGGTGCGCACCGGCCGTTACGAGTGGTCGCGGATGGCCGGGATCCAGATCGGCGGACGCGCCAACACCTGACGCCGGGCCCGCCCGTTAGGACCACCATGGGAGTGGTCCGGTCGACGGACGGGCCGGTACGAGGAGGCGTCGGTGGAGACCGAGGAACGGGACGAGCGGCGGCTGACGGCCCGCCGGGAAGCGGCGCGGCTGTGCGCGGAGGGCGTGCGCGCCGTCGCCGTCAGCTGGGTCGACAACGCGGGCATCAGCAGGGCCAAGACCGTGCCGACCGCCCGGCTGCCGCACGCGGCGCACCGCGGGGTGGGCATGTCGCCGGTCTTCGACGTCTTCACCTCCGACGACGCCATCACCTCCTCCCCGCACATCGCCGGCCCCGACGGTGACTTGCGTCTCTTCCCCGACCTGGACCGCCTCACCGTGCTGGCCGCCCGCCCCGGCTGGGCCTGGGCCCCGGCCGACCGCTACGACCAGGACGGCCGCCCGCACCCCGCCTGCCAGCGGCTGTTCGCCCGGCGCATGACGGAGCGGGCCGCCGAGCGCGGCCTGGAGTTGCGGATGGGCTTCGAGACCGAATGGGTCGTGGTCAAGGACGACGGCAGCGGCGACTGGGCCTCCCGCGGCCCGGCCTACGGCCTGACGCGGGTGACCGAACTCTCGGACTACCTGCTCGACCTGCACGACGCGCTCGCCGTGCAGCGCATCGAGGTGCTGCAGGTGCACCCCGAGTACGCGCCCGGCCAGTTCGAGGTCTCCACCGCGCCCGCCGACCCGGTGCGTGCCGCCGACGAGGTCGTCCTCGTCCGCGAGACCGTGCGCGCGGTCAGCGCCGCCCACGGTCTGCGCGCCTCCTTCGCCCCGGCCGTCGTCGCCGGGCAGGTCGGCAACGGCTGCCACCTGCACCTGAGCCTGCGCGAACACGGGCACAACCTGCACCGCGACGCCAGCGCCCCGTTCGGCCTGGCGCCCGCCGCGAACACCTTCCTGGCGGCCGTGCTCGACGCCCTGCCCGCCCTCTGCGCCATCGGCGCCCCGTCCCCGGCCAGCTACCTGCGGCTCGTCCCCTCCCACTGGGCCGGCGTGCACCGCTGCTGGGGCGTGGAGAACCGCGAGGCGGCGCTGCGCCTGGTGCCGGGCGAGTCCGACGACCCCGACGGCGGCCACGCCGAGCTCAAGCCGTTCGACGCGGCGGCCAACCCCTACCTCCTGGTCGGCTCCGTCATCGCGGCGGGCCTGGCCGGCCTGCGCGACGGCGCGGGAACGCTCCCCCCTCCGGTCAGCGGCGATCCCGGCGGGCGCGGTGACCAGAAACGGCTGCCGACCTCGCTCAGCGAGGCCGTCTCGCACCTGGTGCGCAGCGGGACGCTGAAGGAGGCGCTGGGGGAGGCGCTGTTCGGCGCGGTGGTCGCGGTGCGGCGCGCCGAGTCCGAGGCACTGGCCGAGTACGGTCCCGCCGAGCTCGCGGAGGCCACCCGGTGGCGGTGGTGATCGAGCTGCCGCCGCTGGTCGACCACCACTGCCACGGCGTCGTCCGCGGCGACCTCGGCATTGCGGCCTTCGAGGGGTACCTCACCGAGTCCGACGCGCCCGCGGCGCCCGGCACGACCTACTTCGACACCCAGACCGGCTTCGCCGTCCGCCGCTGGTGCCCGCCGCTGCTCGGCCTGGAGCCGCACTGCCCGCCGGCGGGCTACCTCGCCCGGCGCCGTGAACTCGGGGCGCACGAGACAACGCGCCGGCTGCTGCACGGCAGCGGCATCGGCACGTACGTCGTCGACACCGGACTCCCGGGCGACCTGACGACGCCCGCGGAACTGGCCGCCGCGGGTGGGGGAGCGCAGCGGGAGATCGTGCGGCTGGAGCGGCTCGCCGAGGACGTCGCCGGGACCCGCGACTCGCCCGGGGCCCTGGTCGAGGGCATCGCCGAGGCCGTCCACGCCGCCGCGCGCACCGCCGCCGGATTCAAGTCGATCGCCGCCTACCGCCACGGACTGGGCCTCGCCCCGGAGCCCCCGGCGCCCGGTGAGGTGCGGCACGCCGCCGGGGCGTGGCTGGACGCGCGCCGCGCCGGCCGCACCCGGCTCGACCACCCCGTCCTGCTGCGGCACCTGCTGTGGACGGCCGTCGCGACCGGGCTGCCGCTGCAACTGCACACCGGGTTCGGCGACCCGGACCTGCGGCTCGACCACGCCGATCCGGCGCTGCTGACGGACTTCGCCCGGGCGACCGCGGGCACGGGGACCGACCTGGTGCTGCTGCACTGCTACCCGTACCACCGTCAGGCGGCCTACCTGGCGAACGTCTTCCCCCACGTGCACGCGGACGTCGGTCTGGCCCTCACCCATGTGGGGGTACGGGCGGGCGCGGTGTTCGCGGAGTTCCTGGAGCTGGCGCCGTTCGGGAAGCTGCTGTTCTCCACGGACGCCTACGGGCTGCCCGAGCTGTACGTGACCGGCGCCGAGGCCTTCCGCGGCGCAGTGCGCGACGTGCTGGGCGGCTGGGTCGCGGACGGTGCCTGGTCGGCGGCCGACGCCCGGCGCGTCGCGGCCATGGTGGCCGCGGACAACGCGCGACGGCTGTACCGGCTTGGCTGACCGGGCCGGTGGCGGCTAGGCGGCCGGCGCGGGCTCGGGCGCGGCTGCGACGGCCTCGGTCACCGGCGCCTCGCCGGGCTCGGTCTCCGGGCGCTCGCGCATCGAGAGCAGCACCCGCAGCACCGCGATCCACACCAGCGTCGAGCCGAGCATGTGGAGGGCCACCAGCACCTCGGGCAGCTTCGTGAAGTACTGGACGTAGCCGATGACGCCCTGCGCCAGCAGCACGACCAGCAGGTCCCGCACCCGGGCCCGCGGTCCCCCGGGGGCGTCGACGGCGCGCAGCACGAACCACAGCGCGATCGTCAGCCCGCACACCACCCACGCCAGGTCGGCGTGGAGCTGCGAGATGGTCTCCCACTTCACCGGGACGCGCGGCACGTCGCTGCTGTCGCCCGCGTGCGGCCCCGCCCCCGTCACCAGCGTGCCGACCGCGATCAGCGCCGCGGAGGCGGCGACCAGCACCCACGCCAGCTGCCTGACCGGCTTGCCGACCAGGGGCCGCGGTCCCGCGTCGCCCTCGCCGGCCCGCTGCCACATCAGCAGCGCGACGGCGATCAGCGCGCTGGAGAGCAGGAAGTGCGCGGCGACGGTGTACGGGTTGAGACCGGTCAGGACGGTGATGCCGCCGAGTACGGCGTTGCCCATGACGACCCAGAACTGGGCCCAGCCCAGCCGGGTCAGCCCGCGCCGCCACGGCTCCGCCGCCCGCGCGGCGACGATCGCCCAGCCGACGGCCGCGCACAGCACGTAGGTCAGCATGCGGTTGGTGAACTCGATCGCCCCGTGCAGCCCCATGGCGCCGGTCGCGGTGAGGCTGTCATCGGTGCACTTGGGCCAGGTCGGGCAGCCGAGACCCGAACCGGTCAGCCGGACGGCGCCGCCGGTCACCACGATGACGACGCTCATCACGAGCGCGGCCAGCGCGGCCCGCCGGACCGTCTCGGGGGACGGGGTCCAGCGCTGGGCGATGAAGGCCAGGGGGTTTCGCACGGCTTGGCCTGCTTGGCTGAGATTCGGCACGGCCACCATCGTAGGGGCCTCCTTGTGCATTCCTTCACGAGGGGGACACCCAGGGCAGGGGACGGGGGACACGAGCGGCGTCGACCAGCGGAAGGACGCCGGCCGCCCGCTACGCGGACCGCGTCATTCCCACCTGAACCAGCGCGCCGCCGCGCCGAGCCCCAGCACCGCCCACACGGCGAGGATCCCGAGGTCGCCCCAGGGCACGCCCGCGCCGTGCTGGAGGACGTCGCGCAGACCGTCCGACAGGGCCGAGATCGGCAGCAGTTCCAGGACGGAGCGCGCAGCGCCGGGGAACCTGTCGAGCGGCACGATCACCCCGCCGCCGACGAGCAGCAGCAGGAAGACCAGGTTCGCGGCGGCGAGCGTGGCCTCGGCGCGGAGTGTGCCGGCCATCAGCAGGCCGAGGCCGGAGAAGGCCGCCGTGCCCACGGCGAGCAGCGCGAGCACCGAGAGCGGGTTGCCGTGCGGCGACCAGCCCAGGGCGAACGCGATCACGGTGAGCAGGACGACCTGCAGGATCTCGGTGACCAGCACGGAGCCGGTCTTGGCGGTCATCAGCGCCCAGCGCGGCAGCGGTGACGCGCCGAGCCGCTTGAGCACGCCGTAGCGCCGCTCGAAGCCGGTGGCGATGGCCTGGCCGGTGAAGGCGGTGGACATCACGGCCAGCGCGAGGATGCCGGGGGCCAGGAAGTCGACGGCCTTGCCGGCGCCGGTGTCGACGATGTCGACGGCGCTGAAGAGCACCAGCAGCAGCGTGGGGATGACGACGGTCAGCAGCAGCTGCTCGCCGTTGCGCAGCAGCATCCGGGTCTCCAGTGCCGTCTGCGCGCCGATCATCCGGGGCAGCGGGGCCGCGCCGGGGGCGGGGGTGAAGGTGCCGGTGGCGGTCACGAACGCAGCTCCTTGCCGGTGAGCTCCAGGAAGACGTCCTCCAGGGTGCGCCGCTCGACCGCGAGGCGGTCGGGCATCACGCCGTGCTGGGCGCACCAGGAGGTGACGGTGGCCAGCATCTGCGGATCGACCTTGCCCTCGATGCGGTAGCTGCCCGGGGTGAGCTCCACGGCGGCGGAGTCGGCGGGCAGCGCCTTGAGCAGCGAGGCGAGGTCCAGGCCCGGGCGGCCGTTGAAGCGCAGGGTGTTCTCCGCGCCGCCGCGGCACAGTTCCTCGGGGGTGCCGCTCGCTATCACGCGGCCCTTGTCGACGATCGCGACGCCGTCCGCGAGCTGCTCGGCCTCGTCCATGAAGTGCGTGGTCAGGACGACGGTGACGCCGTCGGCGCGCAGCTCGCGGACCAGCTCCCAGGTGGCGCGGCGGGCCTGGGGGTCCAGTCCGGCCGTCGGCTCGTCCAGGAAAACCAGTTCCGGGCGGCCCACGACGGCCATCGCGAGCGCCAGACGCTGCTGCTGGCCGCCGGAGAGCCGGCGGTACGGGGTACGGCCGCAGGACTCCAGGCCGAGCCGTTCGATCAGCAGCGCGGGGTCGAGGGGGTGGGCGTGCAGCCTGGCGGTGTGCCGCAGCATCTCCTCGGCGCGGGCACCGGCGTACACGCCGCCGGACTGCAGCATCACGCCGATCCGGGGCCGCAGCGCGGCGGTCTCCCGTACCGGGTCGAGCCCCAGCACGCGGACCCGGCCCCCGTCGGGACGGCGGTACCCCTCGCAGGTCTCGACGGTCGTGGTCTTGCCGGCTCCGTTGGGTCCGAGCACGGCGGCCACGGTGCCCCGGGCGACGGTCAGGTCGAGCCCGTCCACCGCGGTCTTGGGGCCGTATCGCTTGACCAGTCCGGTCACCTCGACCGCGGGGTCCATTCGCATGACGGGAAGTCTACGAACCCCCGGGGCGCGCTCCGCCGGTAGGGCGGCGCCCGATGCCGCCGCCGCCGGTCGCGGCGGGTGCGCGGGGGGCGGGAGGCGGGTCCCGGGCGCCGGACCCCGGTACCGGGGAAGATCGTTTCCGCAGGTCAGGTTAGGTTTCCCTAAGTGACGCAGCAGACATCCGCCCCGGGGGCCGCCGCTTGCCTCTGCGAGATGAATTACGCAACACTGGTCTTGTGAAAAACGTGTCCGAGGCTCAGGAGGAGCAGACGACCGGGGAGCGGAGCACCCGCAACCGGGTCGCCAGGTCCGTACTGGTCCACGGGCCGTCGACCGCCGCCGACCTGGCGGAACGGCTCGGGCTCACCCAGGCGGCCGTACGCCGCCACCTGGACGCGCTCCTTGCCGAGGGCATGGTCGAGCCGCGTGAGAAGCGGGTCTACGGGAACCGCGGCCGCGGCCGCCCGGCCAAGGTGTTCGCGCTGACCGACTGCGGCCGCGACGCCTTCGACCAGGCCTACGACCAGCTCGCCGCCGACGCGATGCGCTGGATCGCCGAGTCCGCCGGAGGCGGGGAGGAGGGCGACGCCGCGGTGTCCGCCTTCGCCCGTGCCCGGGTCGCCGCGCAGGCCGAACGCTACCGGGCGGTCGTCGAGGCGGCCGACCCCGAGGAGCGCACGCAGGCGCTCGCCAAGGCCCTCAGCCAGGACGGGTACGCTGCCACCACGCGCGGCGCGCCCGCCTCCGCCGGGGAGCAGCTCTGCCAGCACCACTGCCCGGTGGCCCACATCGCCGAGCAGTTCCCGCAGCTGTGCGAGGCGGAGGCCGAGGTCTTCTCCCGCCTGCTCGGCACCCATGTACAACGGCTGGCGACCATCGCGCACGGAGACGGTGTCTGCACCACCTTCGTGCCGAAGACCGCGTCGCCGGCCGGCACCACCGCACCGACCAACACCGCAAGCAACGCCGGGAGGAACCCCGCATGACTGCCCCCCTGGAGACGGCTCACCCTGAACTCGAGGGTCTGGGCAACTACGAGTACGGCTGGGCCGACTCGGACGTAGCCGGTGCCGCCGCCCGCCGAGGCCTGAGCGAGGACGTCGTCCGCGACATCTCCGCGAAGAAGGACGAGCCCGAGTGGATGCTCAAGCTGCGTCTCAAGGGCCTGAAGCTCTTCGGGAAGAAGCCCATGCCCACCTGGGGCTCGGACCTGTCCGGCATCGACTTCGACAACATCAAGTACTTCGTGCGGTCCACGGAGAAGCAGGCGGAGTCCTGGGAGGACCTGCCCGAGGACATCAAGAACACCTACGACAAGCTGGGCATCCCCGAGGCGGAGAAGCAGCGGCTGGTCGCGGGTGTGGCCGCGCAGTACGAGTCGGAGGTCGTCTACCACCAGATCCGCGAGGACCTGGAGGAGCAGGGCGTCATCTTCCTGGACACCGACACGGCGCTGAAGGAGCACCCGGAGCTGTTCCAGGAGTACTTCGGCACGGTCATCCCGGCGGGTGACAACAAGTTCGCCTCCCTGAACACCGCGGTGTGGTCCGGCGGCTCCTTCATCTACGTGCCGAAGGGCGTGCACGTCGAGATCCCGCTGCAGGCCTACTTCCGGATCAACACCGAGAACATGGGCCAGTTCGAGCGGACGCTGATCATCGTCGACGAGGACGCCTACGTCCACTACGTCGAGGGCTGCACGGCGCCGATCTACAAGTCGGACTCCCTGCACAGCGCCGTGGTCGAGATCATCGTGAAGAAGGGCGGCCGCTGCCGCTACACGACGATCCAGAACTGGTCGAACAACGTGTACAACCTGGTCACCAAGCGTGCCGTGGCGTACGAGGGCGCGACCATGGAGTGGGTCGACGGCAACATCGGCTCCAAGGTGACCATGAAGTACCCGGCCGTCTACCTGATGGGCGAGCACGCCAAGGGCGAGACGCTGTCGATCGCCTTCGCGGGCGAGGGCCAGCACCAGGACGCCGGCGCCAAGATGGTGCACATGGCGCCGAACACCTCCTCCTCGATCGTCTCCAAGTCGGTGGCCCGCGGCGGTGGCCGCACTTCCTACCGCGGACTGATCGAGATCGGCGAGGGCGCCGCCGGCTCCAAGTCGAACGTGCTGTGCGACGCGCTGCTGGTGGACACGATCTCCCGCTCGGACACCTACCCGTACGTGGACGTCCGCGAGGACGACGTGTCGATGGGCCACGAGGCGACCGTCTCCAAGGTCAGCGAGGACCAGCTCTTCTACCTCATGAGCCGCGGCCTGGAGGAGACCGAGGCGATGGCCACCATCGTCCGCGGCTTCGTGGAGCCGATCGCGCGCGAGCTGCCCATGGAGTACGCGCTGGAGCTCAACCGGCTGATCGAGCTGCAGATGGAGGGCGCGGTCGGCTGACGCCGGTCCCGCCACTCCGCCGGGTCACCGCCCGGCAACCCCGTCAAGCTCGTGAGCACAGAAAGAGGCAGTAAGACAGCCATGGCTGAAACCATCCCGGCCGCCGGTGCCACCACCGAAGGCGCCATCCAGGTCGGCCAGCCCCGGGACGCCCGGGTCAGCGCGCCCGCGTCCTACGACGTGGCCGACTTCCCCGTGCCGAACGGCCGCGAGGAGGAGTGGCGCTTCACCCCGCTGGAGCGGCTGCGCGGTCTGCACGACGGCACCGCCGTCGCGACCGGTGGCGGCGTCAAGGTCGAGGTGAACGCCCCCGCGGGCGTCACCGTCGAGACCGTCGGCCGGGACGACGCCCGGGTCGGCAAGGCGGGCAAGCCGGTGGACCGGGTCGCCGCCCAGGCCTACAGCTCCTTCGAGAAGGCCTCGGTCATCTCCGTCCCCAAGGACGCGGTGCTCACCGAGCCGGTGCGGATCTCGGTGCACGGCCAGGGCGGGGTCGCCTTCGGCCACCAGGTCGTCGAGGTCGGTGCCTTCGCCGAGGCGGTCGTGGTCATCGACCACACCGGTGACGCCGTCGTCGCGGCCAACGTCGAGTACCTGATCGGTGACGGCGCCAAGCTGACCGTCGTGTCGATCCAGGACTGGGACGACACCGCCGTGCACGCGGCCCAGCACACCGCGCTGGTCGGCCGCGACGCGACCTTCAAGTCCGTCGTGGTCACCTTCGGCGGCGACGTCGTGCGGCTGCACCCGCGGGTCGTCTACGGCGCCCCCGGCGGCGAGGCCGAGCTCTACGGCCTGTACTTCACCGACGAGGGCCAGCACCAGGAGCACCGCCTCTTCATCGACCACGACACCCCGCACTGCCGGTCCAACGTGGCCTACAAGGGCGCGCTGCAGGGCCGGGACGCGCACGCGGTGTGGATCGGCGACGTGCTCATCCGCGCCGAGGCCGAGGGCACCGACACCTACGAGCTCAACCGCAACCTGGTGCTCACCGACGGCGCCCGGGTCGACTCGGTGCCGAACCTGGAGATCGAGACCGGCGAGATCGTCGGCGCCGGTCACGCCTCGGCGACCGGCCGCTTCGAGGACGAGCAGCTGTTCTACCTGATGGCCCGCGGCATCCCGGCCGACGAGGCCCGCCGGCTGGTCGTCCGCGGCTTCTTCGCCGAGCTGATCCAGCAGATCGGCGTCGCCGACCTGCAGGAGCGCCTGCTGGAGAAGATCGACGCGGAACTGGAGGCGTCCGTCGTATGACCGCCGCCGAAGGTTTCGTCCGCGCCTGCGCGCTGAGCGAGCTCGAGGAGGACACGCCCCGGCGTGTCGAGCTCGGCGGCGTGCCGGTGTCGGTCGTGCTCACCGAGGGCGAGGTGTTCGCGATCCACGACATCTGCTCGCACGCGAACGTCTCGCTGTCCGAGGGTGAGGTGGAGGACTGCCAGATCGAGTGCTGGCTGCACGGCTCCTCCTTCGACCTGCGGACCGGCAAGCCGTCCGGGCTGCCCGCGACGCGGCCCGTCCCCGTATACCCCGTTCAGATCCAAGGGGACGATGTGCTCGTCTCCGTCACCCAGGAGTCCTGAGACACCCATGGCAACGCTTGAGATCCACGACCTGCACGTCTCCGTCGAGGCCGAGGGCGGTCCGCGGGAGATCCTCCGCGGTGTCGACCTGACCGTGAAGCAGGGCGAGACCCACGCCATCATGGGCCCGAACGGCTCCGGCAAGTCGACCCTGGCCTACTCGCTCGCCGGGCACCCGAAGTACACCATCACCGGTGGCACCGTGACCCTGGACGGCGAGGACGTGCTGGCCATGTCCGTCGACGAGCGGGCCCGGGCGGGCGTCTTCCTGGCCATGCAGTACCCGGTCGAGGTCCCCGGCGTCTCCGTCTCCAACTTCCTGCGCACCTCGGCCACCGCCATCCGCGGCGAGGCCCCGAAGCTGCGCACCTGGGTGAAGGAGGTCAAGGAGGCCATGGAGCGCCTGCACATGGACCCCTCCTTCGCCGAGCGCAACGTCAACGAGGGCTTCTCCGGCGGTGAGAAGAAGCGTCACGAGATCCTCCAGCTCGAACTGCTCAAGCCCAAGATCGCGATCCTCGACGAGACCGACTCCGGCCTGGACGTCGACGCGCTGCGCATCGTCTCCGAGGGCGTCAACCGGGTGCGCGAGAGCGGTGAGGTCGGCACCCTGCTGATCACCCACTACACGCGCATCCTGCGCTACATCAAGCCCGACCAGGTCCACGTCTTCGCCGCGGGCCGGATCGCCGAGTCCGGCGGCCCGGAGCTGGCGGACAAGCTGGAGGCCGAGGGCTACGAGGCCTATGTGAAGGGAGGCGCGTCCGCATGACATTGCAGCTGCCGGGCCTGCTGGACACCGAGGCGATCCGCAAGGACTTCCCGGTGCTGGACCGGCTGGTCCACGACGGGAAGAAGCTCGTCTACCTGGACAACGCGGCGACCTCGCAGAAGCCGCGCCAGGTCATCGACGCCCTCAGCGAGTACTACGAGCGCTACAACGCCAACGTCCACCGCGGTGTGCACACGCTCGCCGAGGAGGCCACGGCGCTGTACGAGGGCGCCCGTGACAAGGTCGCCGCGTTCGTCAACGCCCCGAGCCGCGACGAGGTGATATTCACCAAGAACGCCTCGGAGTCGCTGAACCTGGTCGCCAACATGCTGGGCTGGGCCGACGAGCCCTACCGCGTGGACAGCGACACCGAGATCGTCATCACGGAGATGGAGCACCACTCCAACATCGTCCCGTGGCAGCTGCTCTCGCAGCGCACCGGCGCGAAGCTGAAGTGGTTCGGCCTGACCGACGACGGCCGGCTCGACCTGAGCGACATCGAGCAGGTCATCACCGAGAAGACGAAGATCGTCTCCTTCACGCTCGTCTCCAACATCCTGGGCACGGTCAACCCGGTCGAGGCCATCGTGCGCCGCGCCCAGGAGGTCGGCGCCCTGGTGCTGATCGACGCCTCGCAGGCCGCGCCGCACATGGTGCTGGACGTGCAGGCGCTGCAGGCCGACTTCGTGGCCTTCACCGGCCACAAGATGCTCGGCCCGACCGGCATCGGCGTGCTGTGGGGCCGCCAGGAGCTGCTGGAGGACCTCCCGCCGTTCCTGGGCGGCGGCGAGATGATCGAGACCGTCTCGATGCACGAGTCGACGTACGCGCCCGCGCCGCACAAGTTCGAGGCGGGTACGCCCCCGATCGCCCAGGCCGTCGGCCTCGGCGCGGCGGTGGACTACCTGAGCGCCATCGGCATGGACAAGATCGCCGCGCATGAGCACGCGATCACCGAGTACGCGCTGAAGCGGCTCAAGGAGGTGCCCGAGCTGAAGATCATCGGCCCGGACACCCCCGAGGGCCGGGGCTCCGCGATCTCCTTCACCCTGGGCGACATCCACCCGCACGACGTGGGCCAGGTCCTGGACGAGCAGGGCATCGCCGTGCGCGTCGGCCACCACTGCGCGCGGCCGGTCTGCCTGCGGTACGGAATTCCCGCGACCACACGAGCGTCGTTCTATCTGTACTCCACTCCGGCCGAGGTCGACGCCTTGGTCGAGGGCCTGGAGCACGTACGGAACTTCTTCGGCTGAGGGACGGACGGCGAAGCCTGTGAAGCTGGATTCGATGTACCAGGAAGTCATCCTGGACCACTACAAGAACCCGCACGGCCGCGGCCTGCGCGACGGTGACGTCGAGGTGCACCACGTCAACCCGACGTGCGGCGACGAGATCACGCTGCGCGTCAAGCTCGACGGCACGTCCATCCGGGACATCAGCTACGAGGGCCAGGGCTGTTCCATCAGCCAGGCCAGTGCCTCCGTGCTCAACGAACTGCTCGTCGGCCGCCAGGTCGACGAGGCCGTGAAGGTCCAGGAGGTCTTCCTGGAGCTGATGCAGTCCAAGGGCAAGCTGGAGCCCGACGACGCGATGGAGGACGTGCTGGAGGACGCGGTCGCGTTCGCGGGCGTCTCGAAGTACCCGGCGCGCGTCAAGTGCGCGCTGCTGAGCTGGATGGCGTGGAAGGACGCCACCGCCCAGGCACTGGGCGATGGCGCGGTCAGGGAGTCCGCATGAGCGAGAACGCAGAAGTGACGACGACGAAGCCGGCGAGCGAGGAGGAGATCCGTGAGGCCCTCTACGACGTCGTCGACCCCGAACTGGGCATCGACGTCGTCAACCTCGGCCTGATCTACGGCATCCACATCGACGACAGCAACGTCGCGACCCTCGACATGACGCTCACGTCGGCGGCCTGCCCGCTGACCGACGTCATCGAGGACCAGGCGAAGTCCGCCACCGACGGCATCGTCAACGACCTGAAGATCAACTGGGTCTGGATGCCGCCGTGGGGCCCCGACAAGATCACCGACGAGGGCCGCGACCAGCTGCGCGCGCTCGGCTTCAACGTCTGACCCGCACGGGACCACGACCGCGGGACGCCGCTCCGGGCAGGAGCGGCGTCCCGCGGTCGTATTTTCGTTTGCGCGGGTTCCCCCGGGTCGGCGAGTCTTCCGCGCATGAGCAGTCATTTCGCCGCCATCGGACTCGGCGTGACCGACCAGGACTCCTTCCGTTCACTCGTCGTCGGGCTCCTCGAACGCGCGGACACGCAGCAGGTCGAGGGTGAGCTGAGGCGGCACGTGTGGACGGGCGCCGGTGGCGCCCGGGTCGTCATCGAGACGCAGGGGCGCTCGATCGCCCAGGTGCTGCCCTGCCTGGCGCCCGCCGGGGAGCCCGTGCCGGTGGCCCGCGTGGCGCTGGTGGACGAGGAGACCGCCCGGCTCGAACTGCTGGACCGGCCCGGCGGGACGATGCTGTGCCCGCTCGCGGTGGAGCTGGAGGACCGCGCCGTGCTGCGCTCCCGGGGCGGTACGGCCCCCGAGGGCGAACTGCGCCTCGCCGCGCTCGCGGAGCGGCTCACTCTCCACACCGGGGGCAGGCAGGCGTACGACGCCGCACAGGAGGAGGGCGAGATCGGTTTCGCGCCCGACTACCTCATTCCCTTCGGCCTGTTCGCGCCGGAGGGAGCGGGCGAGGACTGGGTGCCCTCGGCGCACGCGGCGTTCGCCGGGGAGGTCCTGCTCGCCGAGGTCCACGAAGGCGAGGCCGGGGGCGGCCGCTTCCACCGGCTGCGGGTGCGCACCATCGGCGGCCACGAGGTCGATGTCGCCGTGGCCGGCGAGGAGTTGACCGACGCCCCGGCCCCGGGCCACTGGGTGGACGGGGAGTTCTTCCTGACGGGTTCGCTGGGCCTGGCGCCGGCGCCGGACACCGCCCGGAAGCGGTGGTGGCCGCGCCGGTCCTGAGGGGCCCGCCATGCGTACAGGCGTACACATCGATGTGTACGCTTGTACGCATGGCATACGCATTGCTGGGCGGGGCGATCCTCGCCGAAGTGCTCGGTACGACGTCCATGAAGTACAGCGACGGCTTCACCAAGCTGTGGCCCTCCCTCGGCACCACCGCCGGCTACCTGATCGCCTTCGCGCTGCTCGCGCAGACGCTCAAGTCGATGTCGGTGGGCACCGCCTACGCGATATGGGCCGGAGTCGGCACGGCCGCGATCGCCGCCATCGGCATGGTCTTCCTCGGCGAGGCGGCCACCGCCGCCAAGCTGACGGGGATCGCCCTGGTCATCGCCGGGGTGGTCGTCCTCAACCTCGGCGGCGCCCACTGATGGCCCGCCGGTACGACCCGGAACGGCGGCAGCGCATCATCGACGCCGCGATTCGCGTCGTCGGCGAGCGCGGCATCGCCGGGCTGAGCCACCGGGCCGTCGCCGCGGCGGCCGACGTCCCGCTCGGCTCGACCACGTACCACTTCGCCACCCTCGACGACCTGCTGGTGGCCGCGCTGCGGCAGTGCAACGAGGCCTTCTTCCGGGAGGTCGGGGAGCGTACCCTGCTCGGCTCGCCAGGCGCCGACCTCGCCGCGGAACTGGCCCGGTTCGTCGAGGAGACGGTCTCCCGGGACCGTCCGCGTGCGCAACTGGAGTACGAGCTCTACCTCGCCGCGCTCCGCCACGATGCCGTACGCCCGGTCGCCGCGGAGTGGGTGGACCACATGGCCGCGCTCCTCACCCGGTGGACCGACCCGGTCACCGCCCGCGCGCTGGCCGCCCTCACCGACGGGATGTGCCTGCAGGCACTGCTGACCGGCCGCGACATCGACCGGGAGGAGGCCCGCGAGGTCTTCGCCCGGATCATCGGCACATGTGACCGGATTCGCTGACCTATACCGGCCGCGACCTGATCCGGCATCCTCACGCGCCGCATTCACGCCTTCACGTGATCGATTCTTGTAGAGCGTCGATCGGAGGGCAGTATGAAACAGGCGATGAAGGACATACCGAGGGTGGTGTGGCTCCTGGCCAGCGGCATGTTCTTCGTGGCGGCGGTGAGCTTCACCTTCGTCTACCTCTTCGTCTACCTGACCGGACCGCGTGGGCTCAGCACCTCCCAGGCAGGACTCATCGCCGGTGTGGGCGGCGTCGGCATGGTCGCCGGCAACTTCACCGGCGGCTGGTTCGGCGACCGCTTCGGGCACCGCCGCACCCTGATCACCGGCATGGTCGTGTCCGGTCTCGGCCTGGCGGCCCTGCCGCTGACGCCGACCGCCGCCCTCGCGGTGGTCTTTCCGGTCGCCCAGTACGCCACCGGCATCACCCGGGCCTCCAACTCGGCGCTCATCGCCTTCTCCGTGCCCGAGGGCTCCCGCCGTCAGGGCTTCGCCCTGCTGCGCTTCATGGCGAACCTCGGCGTCACCGTCGGCCCGCCGCTCGGTGCGCTGATCGCCACGACGATCTCGTACGACTGGCTGTTCGTGGCCGACGGCCTCGGCATGCTCTTCTTCGGTGTCTACGCGCATTTCATCCTGCCGGCGAACGGCAACCACCGGCCCAAGGGCGAGGCCTCGCCCGACGCGCCCGGCCTGTGGACCGCGCTGCGCGCCAGGCCCGCCGTCCTGGTGCTGCTCGCCGCGATCCTGGTCGCCGACACCATCTACCGCCAGCAGTACTCCACCCTGCCCGTGTACCTGAAGGACCACGGCATCGGCACGGGCGTCTACGGCGCCCTCATCGCCATCAACGGCGCCCTGGTGATCCTCCTCGAACTCCCGGTCACCATCGCCCTGCGCCGGCGAGCCCCGCTGCCGATCATCGGCCTCGGCGTGATCCTGGTCGGGCTCGGCTTCGCCGCGCTGACCACCGGCGGCTGGTACGTCGCGGCGGCCGTCGCGATGATGATCCTGCTGACCGTGGGCGACATCCTCTACAAGTCGCCGTCCACCGCCTACGTCGCCGACAACGCCCCCGACCACCTGCAGGGCCGCTTCCAGAGCATGTACGCCGGCGCGTCCATCAGCGGCGTGGTGCTGGCCGCCCCGCTCGGCGGCGTGCTCTACGAGCACGCGCCGGGCGCGCTGTGGCCGCTGTGCGCGGTGCTCGGCGTCGTCGCCGGCGCGGCCGTGCTCGGCGCCCAGCGGCTGCCGGGCGTACGGGACGCGGCCGCCGAACCGGACACGGTCAAGGCCGCGACGCAGTCCTGACCGCCTCGAGGGCCTCCACCACGCCCGCCGTGATGTCCGTGACCGGGTAGAACACCCGCCGGACCACCCGGTCCGCGCCGACCACCAGCGTCAGCCGCTTCAGCCGCACCGCGCCGCCCGCGCGGAAGGTCGGCAGCCGCAGCGCCGCGGACAGGGTCAGCTCCGCGTCCGACAGCAGCGGGAAGCGCAACCGCTCCCGCTCGGCGAACTCCGCCTGCTCGTCCGGGCGCTGGGCGCTCACCCCGTGCACGGCCGCCCCCGCCGCGGTGAACTCCGCCTGCCGGTCCCGGTAGGTGCAGGACTCCAGCGTGCAACCCGCCGCACCCGGGATGTCGCCCCAGCCCGGGGGGTAGGACGTGGGCCGCGCGTAGGCGCCGGGGAAGCAGTAGAGGACCGTGAACGGGCGGTCCGCGGCCACCGGGTCGCGGAGTTCGCCGTCCGGGCCCGCGGGGAGCAGCAGCGCGGGCACGCGGGTCCCCGTCAGCGCGTGCACGCGCTCCGCCTCCCGTGAGCCGTCCGGTGCGGTGCCGGTGGTCGTGCCGTCGCCCAGCACCCACTGGTCGCCCCAGTCCTGGAGGGCGATCAGCACCGGCAGCAGCGCCCGGCCGCGCGGGGTGAGCCGGTAGGCGTGGCGCACGGGGCGGTCCTGGTACGGCTCACGGGCCAGCACGTCCGCGTCGACCAGCAGGCGCAGCCGCTCGGCCAGCACCTTGCGGGACACGCCGAGTTCGCGCTGCAGGTCGTCGAAGCGGTCCACGCCGCGGGCGGTGTCCCGCACGATCAGCAGCGTCCACCAGTCGCCGACCACGTCGAGGGCCTGGGCGATGGAGCAATTCGCGTCACCGAGTTCTGTGCGGCGGGCCATGCCGCTATCCTGCCAGCCGGGAGTGAGTTTCCAAAAGGAACTCACTGGGCGGAGGAGGGGGTACGGGCATGCGCGAGGTGCCCAGGGTCGTCTGGTTGCTGGCCGCCGGGGTCTTCACGAACGCGGTCGTGAGCTTCACGTTCGTCTACCTCTTCGTCTGGCTGACCTCGGTACGGGGCCTGCCCGTCCCGGAGGCCGGGCTGATCGCCGGCACGGGCGGGGTGGGCCTGGTCGCCGGCAACTTCACCGGCGGCTGGTTCGGCGACCACCTCGGGCACCGCCGCGTCCTGCTCGCCGGGTCCGCCGCCTCCGGCGCCGGACTCGTGCTGCTGCCCGCCCTGCCGACCGCCGCGCTGCTGCCCGTCCTGCTGCTCGCGCAGTACGCGGCCGGCACCGTGCGGGCCGCCAACTCCGCGCTCGTCGCCGTCTCCGTCCCCGAGGGCGCGCGCCGCCAGGGCTTCGCCGTGCTGCGCTTCGCCTCCAACGCGGGCTTCACCGTGGGGCCGCCGCTCGGCGCGCTCCTGGCCGCCCGCACCTCGTACACCTGGCTCTTCGTCGCCGACGGCCTCGGCACCCTTCTCTTCGCCGGCTACGCCGCCCGCGCGCTGCCCGCCCAGGGCGCCCGCCGGGCCCGTGCCGTCCGCGCCGCCGGCGCCGACGGGTTGTGGGCGGCACTGCGCGCCCGGCCCGCCGTCATGGTGCTGCTGGTGACGGTCCTGGTCACCGACACCGTCTACCGGCAGCAGTACTCCACCCTGCCCGTCTGGCTCGCCGACCACGGCATCGGCACCGCCGCGTACGGCCTGCTGATCGCCGTCAACGGAGGCGTCATCCTCTGCCTGGAGATCCCGGCCACCGTCGCCCTGCGCCGCCGCCCGCCGCTGCCGATCATCGGCACCGGGCTCGTCCTCGTCGGCGCCGGCTACGCCGCCCTGGCCGGCGGCCCGTACATCGCCGCCGCGGTCACGATGATGCTGCTCCTCACGGCGGGGGAGATCCTCTACAAGACCACCGCCACCGCCTACGTGGCCGACAACGCCCCCGACCACCTGCAGGGCCGCTTCCAGTCCCTGTACGCCGGGGCCTCCGTCAGCGGCACCGTCCTCGCCCCGCCCCTCGGCGGCGCCCTGTACGACGCCGCGCCCGGCGCGCTGTGGCCGGTCTGCGCGGTGCTGGCCGCGCTCAGCGGGGCGGTGCTGCTGGCGGCCGCCGCACGGTGGCGGCGCGGCTCCGGGACCGTCGACGCGGGTGCGCGGGACGCCGGATCCGCCGGGACCGCCGGGACCGCCGGAGCCGAGGCGGGTGGGCGCCGGCGTTCCGGATTTCGGGCCGGTTGGGCAAGTGCGGGACGCAACGACTAGCGTTCGACACATGACTGAAACGACCGCCACCTCTCGCGCCACCGGTGCCGTTGCCGCAGGCCTCGCCACGATCGCCGCCGACGGCACCGTCCTCGACACCTGGTTCCCCGCGCCCGAGCTCGTGGCGGCGCCCGGCCCCGCCGGCACCGAACGGCTCTCCGCCGAGCAGGCCGCCGAGCTGCTGGGAGACGCCGCCCCCAAGGCCCTGGGGCCGGACCCGCGCCGCGGCGTCGAGGTCGTCGCCGTACGCACCGTCATCGCCTCGACCGACGACAAGCCGCTCGACGCGCACGACGCCTACCTGCGGCTGCACCTGCTGAGCCACCGTCTGGCGAAGCCCAACGGCCAGAACCTGGACGGCATCTTCGGCCTCCTGGCCAACGTCGCCTGGACCTCCATCGGGCCCGTCCCCGTCGGCGACATCGAGCGCGCCCGCCTCGCCGCCCGCGCCGAGGGGCTGCACCTGTCGGTCTACGGCGTGGACAAGTTCCCGCGCATGACGGACTACGTCGTCCCCGCCGGCGTCCGCATCGCCGACGCCGACCGGGTCCGCCTCGGCGCGCACCTCGCGTCCGGCACCACGGTGATGCACGAGGGCTTCTGCAACTTCAACGCCGGCACGCTGGGCACCTCCATGGTCGAGGGCCGCATCAGCCAGGGCGTCATCGTCGGCGACGGCTCCGACATCGGCGGCGGCGCCTCGATCATGGGCACCCTCTCCGGCGGCGGCAAGGCCGTTGTCTCCATCGGCGAGCGCTGCCTCCTCGGCGCCGAGGCCGGCATCGGCATCTCCCTGGGCGACGACTGCGTCGTCGAGGCCGGCCTGTACGTCACGGCGGGCACCCGGGTCTCCCTCCCCGACGAGACCATCGTCAAGGCCAAGGAGCTCTCCGGCGCCAACAACCTCCTCTTCCGCCGCAACTCCATCACCGGCGCGGTCGAGGTCCTCCAGCGCACGGGCTCGTGGGGCGGGCTGAACGAGATCCTGCACAGCCACAACTGACCGCCGGCGGCCGTGACCTGCGGCTGCCTTGTCGACCAACGTCCCGAACTACTGCTGAGCTGTCGGCAGTTGTCGACGCTGGTCATCGCTGAGCGCCCTTCCACGGGAGTTCGAGCCGGCGCCGCCTGGCGCCACCACCGTGTGGTCGGGACGAGCGTGCGGGTCCCTGCGACCCTCCCGGCTGCGCTCGCGGGCGAGCGCCCCGCAGCGCGTGGCTGCGGGGCGCCTAGGGTGGCTAGTCGATCTTCTGCCCGTCGTATGTGCCGCCCTTGCAGGTCCATGTCCCCCAATCGACTGTTCCGCCGCCCTTCTCGCACTCACCCACGGTGGGGGAGGCGTCGGTGGGGGCGGCGGAACAGTCGATTGGGGGACATGGACCTGCAAGGGCGGCACATACGACGGGCAGAAGATCGACT
>NZ_JARAVK010000370.1:0-6434 GCF_033792765.1 Streptomyces sp. PA03-6a
GGCGAGCGGGGAGGGGCCGCGTCCGGGCCCGGTGGAACCGGGCGGGAGCGAAAGGATCCGGCCACGCCCTTTCGGGCGCAGTTCACCGTGGGTTCTTCCGGTTGTCGCCCCGGCGTGCCACTCTCCGTGGCTGCGGGGGCGTCGGTCGTGGAGCACGAGAGGGACCTGGGGGACATGTACATGGAAACCGCGCCAGGGATCTTCGCCGGGACGGTGTTCGCGGTATTCGGGGCAGCCCTCCTGGCCTGGACCGTCACCCGGTCGCTGCGGCACCTGCCGGTGGTCCAGGGAGGGGGCCCGGCGTCCGCCGCCGTGGCAGGTTTCTTCGGGGTCGTTTCGCTTCTTGTCGGGGTCTGGCTGTTCCTGATCCCCTGAGCTGGGCAAATCGGACATGGACGGCAGTCCGTGCGGCAGACAGGACGCTTGTCGGGTTACCGTTCGAGTGGCGTTGCGGACTTTTCCCGTTTGACACGGGACCGGGATGTACGGTCACACTCCGCAGCGAGACCACCTTCGACCCGGAGAGAAGAGCGAAGTTGTCCCCGACCCGCGAGACCGCACAGGGCAGCGGCCGCCGACTCGTGATCGTCGAGTCGCCTGCCAAGGCGAAGACGATCAAGGGCTACCTCGGCCCCGGCTATGTCGTCGAGGCCAGCGTCGGGCACATCCGCGACCTCCCGAACGGGGCCGCCGAAGTGCCGGCGGAGTACAAGGGCCAGCCGTGGGCGCGGCTCGGCGTCAACGTCGACAGCGAGTTCCAGCCGATCTACGTCGTCAACGCGGACAAGAAGGCCCAGGTCAAGAAGCTGAAGGACCTGCTCAAGGAGTCCGACGAGCTCCTGCTCGCCACCGATGAGGACCGCGAGGGCGAGGCCATCGCCTGGCACCTGCAGGAGGTCCTCAAGCCCAAGGTCCCGGTCCGCCGGATGGTCTTCCACGAGATCACCAAGGACGCCATCCAGGAAGCCGTCCGCAACCCGCGCGAGCTGAACCAGCCCCTCGTCGACGCCCAGGAGACCCGCCGCATCCTCGACCGCCTCTACGGCTACGAGGTCTCGCCGGTCCTGTGGAAGAAGGTCATGCCGCGCCTGTCGGCCGGCCGTGTCCAGTCCGTCGCCACCCGGCTCGTCGTCCAGCGCGAGCGTGAGCGCATCGCCTTCCGCTCCGCCGAGTACTGGGACCTGTCCGGGACCTTCGCCACCGGCCGGGCCGGTGACGCCACCGACCCGGGCACCTTCGGCGCCAAGCTCAGCGCCGTCGACGGCAAGCGCGTCGCGCAGGGTCGTGACTTCGGTGCGAACGGGCAGCTCAAGGACGGTGCCAACGTCCTCCACCTGGACGAGGCCGCCGCCCGTGCGCTCGCCGCCGCCCTGGAGGGCGCCGCCTTCTCCGTCCGCTCGGTCGAGTCCAAGCCGTACCGCCGCTCGCCGTACGCGCCCTTCCGCACCACGACCCTGCAGCAGGAGGCCAGCCGCAAGCTCGGCTTCGGTGCCAAGGCCACCATGCAGGTCGCCCAGAAGCTGTACGAGAACGGCTTCATCACCTACATGCGTACGGACTCCACCACGCTGTCGGAGACCGCGATCACCGCCGCCCGGGCCCAGGTCACCCAGCTCTACGGCGCCGATTACCTGCCGGACAAGCCCCGCGTCTACGCGGGCAAGGTCAAGAACGCCCAGGAGGCGCACGAGGCGATCCGCCCCTCGGGTGATCGTTTCCGCACCCCGGCCGAGACCGGCCTGACCGGCGACCAGTACCGCCTGTACGAGCTGATCTGGATGCGCACCGTCGCCTCCCAGATGAAGGACGCGGTCGGCCAGTCCGTCACCGTCAAGGTCGGCGGTCGCGCCGCCGACGGCCGGGACGCCGAGTTCTCCGCCTCCGGCAAGATCATCACCTTCCACGGCTTCATGAAGGCCTACGTCGAGGGCGCCGACGACCCCAACGCCGAGCTCGACAGCAGCGAGCGCCGGCTGCCCGCCGTCACCGAGGGCGACGCCCTCACCGCGCGGGACGTCACCGCCGACGGCCACGCCACCAAGCCGCCCGCCCGCTACACCGAGGCCTCGCTGGTCAAGGAGCTGGAAGAGCGCGAGATCGGACGTCCGTCGACGTACGCCTCGATCATCGGCACCATCCTCGACCGCGGCTACGTCTTCAAGAAGGGCACGGCCCTGGTGCCGTCCTTCCTCTCCTTCGCCGTCGTCGGCCTGCTGGAGAAGCACTTCGGCCGGCTCGTCGACTACGACTTCACCGCGCGGATGGAGGACGACCTCGACCGCATCGCCCGCGGCGAGGCACAGGCGGTGCCGTGGCTGCGCCGCTTCTACTTCGGCGAGGGCGACACCCCCGTCGGCGGTGCCGCGGACGCGGGCAACGGCGACGGCGACCACCTCGGCGGCCTGAAGGAACTCGTCGAGGACCTCGGCGCCATCGACGCCCGCGAGGTCTCCTCGTTCCCCGTCGGCAACGGCATCGTGCTGCGCGTCGGCCGCTACGGCCCGTACGTGGAGAAGGCCGCCGAGACCGAGGGCGAGACCGGGCAGCGTGCCGACGTCCCCGACGACATGCCGCCGGACGAGCTGACCGTCGAGCTCGCCGAGGAGCTGCTGGCCAAGCCCAGCGGCGACTTCGAGCTGGGCGCCGACCCGGAGACCGGCCGCCAGATCGTGGCCAAGGACGGCCGCTACGGGCCGTACGTCACCGAGATCCTGCCCGAGGGCACCCCGAAGACCGGCAAGAACGCGGTCAAGCCGCGCACCGCCTCCCTCTTCAAGTCGATGACCCTCGACACGGTGACGTTGGAGGACGCGCTCAAGCTGATGTCGCTGCCGCGCGTCGTCGGCGCCGACGCCGCGGGCGTCGAGATCACCGCGCAGAACGGCCGCTACGGCCCGTACCTGAAGAAGGGCACCGACTCGCGCTCCCTGGAGACCGAGGACCAGCTCTTCACGATCACCCTCGACCAGGCCCTGGCGATCTACGCCCAGCCGAAGGTGCGCGGCCGCGCCGCGGCCAAGCCCCCGCTGAAGGAACTGGGCACCGACCCGGTCAGCGAGCGCCCCGTCGTCGTCAAGGACGGCCGCTTCGGCCCGTACGTCACCGACGGCGAGACCAACGCCACACTGCGCCGTGACGACGACGTCGAGACGATCACGCCCGAGCGCGGCTACGAGCTGCTCGCCGAGAAGCGGGCCAAGGCCCCCGCCAAGAAGACGGTGAAGAAGACGGCGGCCAAGAAGGCCCCGGCGAAGAAGGCGACCGCGACCAAGACGGCGGCGAAGAAGACGGCCGCCAAGACCACCGCGGCGAAGAAGACCGCGGCGGCCAAGACGACCGCCAAGAAGACCGCCGCCAAGGCCACGACCACGGCGAAGAAGGCCGCCGCCGCGGCCGCCGAGCCCGCCGAGTAGTCCCCGCGGGGGCCGCACGGCAGGTGCGGTCCCGGCAGGCGCCCTCCGGGACGGCACCGTGTCCCGATAGGCTGGCGGAATGACGCGATCCGAGCAGCCAACGGACACGTTCGCCGACGAACTCGAGGCCGACTCGCGGCGACGCGCCGTGGGTGCCCTGCTGAAGATCCCTCCCCTGCGCAAGCTGTGGGGCGCTCAGCTGACCGGCACCGTCGGCGACCGGCTCGCCCTGCTGGTCCTGGTCGTCCTGACGGCGCAGGCCGCCGTCGGCGCCCAGGCCTTCGGCGGCGGATACCGCGGCGCGGCCTTCGCGGTCGCGGCCGTCTTCGGGGCGCGGGTCCTCGCCGCCCTGCTCTTCGGGGCCGTCCTGCTCGGACCGCTGGGCTCCCTCACCGGGCCCGGCGGCGTGCTGGACCGCCGGTGGACGATGATCGGCTCCGACGTCGTACGCCTCGCGCTGCTGATCGTCGCCCCGTTGTGGATCGACTGGGTGCCGGCCGACGCCGTCGCCTGGCTGCTGGTCACCGTCTTCGTCACCGGGGTGGCCGAGCGGCTGTGGACCGTCGCCAAGGACGGCGCCGCCCCCGGGCTGCTGCCCGCGCCCGTGCCGGGCGCAGGAACGGTACGTCCGCTGCCCGACCGCCTCGACGCGCTGCGCCGCCTCGACCAGCGCACCGGCTTCGTCGCCTTCCCGATCGCCGCCGCTGGCCTCGTCGTCGTCACGCTCGTCGGCAACCTGATCGGCCTCGGCGTCGACTGGTTCGGGCTGCACCAGGCCGCGCTCGCCTCCTACGTCGCCGCCGGGCTGTTCGCCGCCTCCGGCGCCGTCCTGTACCTGCTGGAGCTGCCGGGCGACCAGGCGACCCCGCTCCGCTCCCCGCTGCAGGGCCTGCGCAGCAACGACCGCGGGCGCACCGGCGCCGTACCGCTGCTCGTGCTCGGCACCACCACCGTCGCCGGTGCCATCGCCGCCGCCGTGGCGCTCGCCGTGCTGCACGCCGCCGACCTCGGCGGGGGCCCGGTCGGCTACGGGCTTCTGGTGCTGGCGCTCACCGCGGGCCCCGTGCTCGGCATCCGGATCGCCCCGCACACCTTCCCGGGGCTGTCCCGGCGCCGCCTGCTCGCCATCGCCATCGCCGTCACCGGTCTGGCCCTGCTGCTGACCGGCATCGTGCCCGACCCGACGACGGTGCTGCTGCTGGCGCTGCTCGCCGGCACCGCGGCCGGGATCACCGCCAACACCGGGCACGTCCTCATCGACCAGGAGACCGAGGAGTCCCGGCGGGCCCGCGCCACCGACCACCTGCACGCGGTCACGCGCCTGCTCATGGCGGTCGGCGCCGTCGGCGCCCCCCTGCTGGCCGGGGGCATCGGCCCGCACCGCGTCGTCAACGGGCACTTCACCTTCGACCACGGCGGCGCCGCCTACGCCCTCATGCTGATCGGCGCCCTGCTGCTGCCCGTCGCCGCGCTCGTCCTCGGCAAGACCGACGACCGCCAGGGCGTCCCCCTGCGCCGCGACCTGCGCGAGGCGCTGCGCGGCGGCGACCCCGAGCAGGCGCCCGCCCCCACCGGCTTCTTCATCGCCGTCGAGGGCGGCGACGGGGCCGGCAAGTCCACCCAGGTCGAGGCCCTCGCCGAGTGGATCCGCGGCAAGGGCCACGAGGTCGTCGTCACCCGCGAGCCGGGTGCCACGGCGGTCGGCAAGCGGCTCCGCTCGATCCTGCTCGACGTCTCCAGCGGCGGACTCTCCCACCGCGCCGAGGCCCTGCTGTACGCCGCCGACCGCGCCGAGCACGTCGACACCGTCGTACGCCCCGCGCTGGAGCGCGGCGCGGTCGTCGTCTCCGACCGCTACATCGACTCCTCCGTCGCCTACCAGGGCGCCGGGCGCGACCTCGCGCCGACCGAGATCGCCCGCATCTCGCGCTGGGCGACGGACGGTCTCGTCCCGCACCTGACCGTCCTGCTCGACGTCACCCCCGAGGCGGCCCGCGAGCGCTTCACCGAGGCGCCCGACCGGCTCGAGTCCGAGCCTGCGGAGTTCCACGACCGCGTGCGCTCCGGCTTCCTCACGCTCGCCGCGGCCGACCCCGCGCGCTACCTGGTCGTCGACGCGGCCCAGGAGCCCGAGGCCGTCACGACGGTGATACGGCACCGTCTCGACGAGATCCTCCCCCTGTCGGAGAAGGAGGTCGAGGCCCGCGAGGAGGCCCGCCGCCAGGCCGAGGAGGACGCCCGCAGGCGCGCCGAGGAGGAGGCGGCCCGCAAGGCCGAGGAGGAGCGGCTCGAACGCGAGCGCCAGGCCCAGCTGGACAAGCTCCGCGCGGAGGAGGAGGAACGCCGCCGCCTTGCCGAGGAGGCCGCCCGCCTCGAGGCCGAGGAGGCCGCCGCGGAGGAGGCCCGACGCCAGGCCGAGGAGGCCCGCAGGCAGGCGGAGGAGGAGCGCGCCCGCCGCGAGGCCGAGGAGCGCGTCCGCCGCGAGGAGCAGGAACGGCTGCGCCGCCAGGCCGAGGAGGAGGCCCGTCTCCGCGCCGAGGCCGAGGAACGCCGCCTGGAGCGCCAGCGCAAGGCCGAGGAGGCCCTGATGCGGGCCGAGCAGGCCCGCGTCGAGGCGGAGGACGCGACGAAGACCGTGGAGACCCCGCGGCCGCCGGCCCCCTCGACCGGGGCGGCCGACGCTGAGACGGCCGTGCTGCGCGCGGTGCCCGTCGACGACGCGACGGCGGTCCTGCCGCCGGTCAAGCCGGCCTTCCCGGACTTCACCAAGACCGCCGAGACGCCGCGGCCGCCGCGGCCCGCCGCGCCCACCGACGCGGAGGAGACGGCCGTTCTGCCCCCGGTCACCCCCGGCGCGGCGGACGACACGGCCGTCCTGCCGCCCGTCCCCTCCGCCGACCGTGTGCCGCCCGGCATCTTCCGGCCCGAGGAGCCGGCTGCGGTGCCGCGTGACCCGGAGAACGAGCGCACGCGCGAGATGCCGTCCGTCCCCGCGGAGGGGCGCCGCCCCCGGCCCCGCCC
>NZ_JARAVK010000371.1:0-6415 GCF_033792765.1 Streptomyces sp. PA03-6a
CGAGAACGCTCCGCAGGGCGGGAGCGGGGGCTGGGGCTACCTGCAGCGGCATGGTGGGCGGCCTCTCATGAGGAGACACGGGGGGTGTTCGGCGGGGTGCGGACAGCACTGTCAGCGATGGAGCAGACGAAACGGCAGCAGGCCGGGACAGCCCGGATCCGCGGGGCGCGTGGGGGCGGCGACGTACGGAATCAGCGTGGGCATGCGGATCCCTTCCCGTGGCCGGATGCGTCGCGGGCGCGCGGCGGGTCGCGGAGGCTCTGCCTGTGAACGAAGGATATACGAGGAGTGTTCGCGCAGTGTTTCATCTAGCCGTCAGTGATATTACGGGCAAGGCGCTTCCAGGTCACCCTGGGCAGGTAATAGCTCCCCAATTGCGCCGTCGCCCACGCCGTGAACTGCGCTTTCCGCGTTACTGCGGATGGCTGAATCTCGTCGGTGCTTTTCACGACACTGCCGCCGTCGGCATGTGAATTCCGTCCATGCCCGCGGAATGTGCCGCAAGACGGTGCTCGTGGCCAGCTTAGCGGCTCGGCGCAGGCGCCGGGGGCCTTATCGATCTCAGGGCTGGGCATGATGTGATCACGGCCCACTCGAGGAAGGACCTCCGATGGGGGAAAAGGTCGCGGCCACGGGGTTCGACCTGGCCGACCGCCAGCGCTACCGCAGGAAGCTGAAGCAGTGCCTGCTGGGGTTGGAGCGACTGCTGGAGGAGAAGCGATTCGACCGCCCCCGCAATCTGATGGGGCTGGAGATCGAACTCAATCTCACCGACCGCGACGGGCTGCCGCGCATGATGAACGAGGAGGTCCTCGAGCGCATCGCGAGCCGTGATTTCCAGACCGAACTCGCACAGTTCAACATTGAAGTGAACATCGCCCCGCACCGGCTTTCCGGCCGGGTCCTGGACCGGCTCGCAGAAGAGTTGCGCATGGGCCTGGGATATGCCGAGGGAAAGGCCCGCGAGGTCGGCGCCCGCATCGTGATGGTGGGAATCCTGCCCACTCTCGGCGCGCAGGACCTGGTCGGTGCCAACCTGTCCCGCGTCGACCGCTACATGCTGCTCAACGACCGCATCCTCGCCGCCCGCGGCGAGGACATCACCCTGGACATCTCGGGGGTGGAGCGGCTGACCTGCGTCTCCGGTTCGATCGCCCCGGAGGCCGCGTGCACCTCGATGCAGATGCACCTGCAGGTCACCCCCGCGCGGTTCGCCGCGGTGTGGAACGCGGCGCAGGTGGTGGCCGGCCCTCAGGTCGCGCTCGGCGCCAACTCGCCCTTCCTGTTCGGCCGTGAGCTGTGGCGGGAGACCCGCCCCACGCTGTTCCAGCAGGCCACCGACACCCGCCCCGAGGAGCACCGGGCCCAGGGCGTGCGCCCGCTGACCTGGTTCGGCGAGCGCTGGATCGACTCCGCGTACGACCTCTTCGCCGAGAACGTGCGCTACTTCCCCTCCCTGCTGCCGATCTGCGAGGACGAGGACCCGCTGCACGTCCTGGACGAGGGCGGGGTGCCGCAGCTGAAGGAACTCACCCTGCACAACGGCACGATCTACCGCTGGAACCGCCCGGTGTACGCGGTCGTCGACGGCGTGCCGCACCTGCGGGTGGAGAACCGGGTGATGCCCGCCGGGCCCACCGTCGCCGACGTGCTCGCCAACACGGCCTTCTACTACGGGCTCGTCCGCTCCCTCGCCGAGGCGTCGCGCCCGGTGTGGAGCAGGCTGCCGTTCGCGGCCGCCGCGGCGAACTTCGACGCCGCGTGCCGGTACGGCATCGACGCGGTGTTCACCTGGCCCCGGCCGGGCCGCGGCAACGGCCTCGTGGAGATCGGGGCCGTCGAACTCGTCCTGGACGAACTGCTCCCGATGGCGGCCGCCGGACTGGACGCGTGGGGCATCGACCCGGTGGACCGGGACCACTACCTCGGCATCATCGAGGGCCGCTGCCGCAAGCGCACGAACGGCGCCGAGTGGCAGGCCGTCGCCTTCCACCAGGAGCTGGACCGCGGACTGGACCGGCAGCGGGCGCTGGCCGCGATGACCCTGCGCTACTGCGAGCTGATGCACACCGGCGCCCCCGTGCACGAGTGGCCCCTGGAACGCTGAGCCGCCGTCCGTGCCGCCCGGCCGATGAGGCAGGATGGCGCGGGTGGAGGCATCTGTGGACGGGAATGCGGCGGAGCCGGGCGGGTCCGGGGCCGGGTCGGTGGAGCGGCTCGGCCCGCGCGCGCTGCGCAGCGAGACCCTCCTGGTGCTCGCGCTGTCGCTCGGGGCGAGCGCGCTCGCGGCGCTGATCAGCTTCATCGGTTCGCTGACCAAGCCCGGCGGGCTCAAGGACCAGGCGGCCACCCTCGTCGGCTCGCAGGCGCCGGGCCGTCCGTGGCTGGACCTGGCCTGGCAGCTGTTCGGTGTCGCCACCGCGCTCGTCCCGGTCGCGCTCGTGGCCCACCTGCTGGCCCGCGAGGGCACCGGCATGCCGGCCATCGGCTTCGACCTGCGCCGCCCGCGGACCGACCTGCTGCGCGGCGCCGCTGTGGCCGCGGCCATCGGTGGCACCGGGCTGCTGTTCTACCTGGGCGCGCGCGCCTCCGGGTTCAACCTGACGGTCGTGCCGGAGTCGCTGCCCGACGTCTGGTGGAAGATCCCCGTGCTGATCGCCTCCGCGGTCCAGAACGCGGTGCTCGAAGAGGTCGTCGTCGTCGGCTACCTGCTGCGCAGACTGGGCCAGTTGGGCTGGACGCCGGTCGGCGCGCTGGTGGCCAGCAGCGTGCTGCGCGGCTCGTACCACCTCTACCAGGGCATCGGCGGGCTCATCGGGAACATGGCGATGGGCGTCGTCTTCGTCCTGCTCTACCGGCGCTGGGGCCGGGTGGGGCCGCTGGTGGCGGCCCACGCGCTGATCGACATCGTGGCCTTCGTGGGCTACGCGCTGCTCGCCGGGAAGGTCGGCTGGCTGCCGACCGCGTGAGGCCCCGCTACGGGTGGGCGTGCAGCTCGCCGTCGATCACGGTGACGGCACGGCCGCTGAGCCGCACGCGGTCACCGTGCAGCACCGTCCGCACCAGGCCCGAACGCGCCGAGGCCTGCAACCCGGTGAGCTCGTCGCGGCCCAGTCGCCGCGACCAGAACGGCGCCAGGGCGGTGTGGGCGCTGCCGGTCACCGGGTCCTCGTCGATGCCGACGGCGGGGAAGAAGCCGCGCGAGACGAAGTCGTAGCCGGTCGTCGCCGGGGACTCGGCTGCGGCCGTCACGATGAGCCCGCGCTTGGACGGCAGGGCGGCGACGGCAGCGACATCGGGGGTGAGCGCCCGCACGGTCTTCTCGTCGACGACCTCCACCAGCAGGTCGCCCACGTCGTCGCCGGTCTCGTGCACCGACAGCACGTCGGCGCCGATCGCGACGCCGATGTCGTCGGTGACGACGGCCGAGGTCAGCGGGGCTACGGGGAAGTCCATGGTGATGGTGCCGTCGTCGTCGGCCGTCGTCGTGAGGATGCCGCAGCGGGCGCCGAACCGCACCGGACCGCGGGCGGCGCCGGTGCTGTGCAGGATGTGCGCGGTGGCCAGGGTGGCGTGCCCGCACATGTTCACCTCGGCCTTGGGGGTGAACCAGCGCAGGGCCCAGTCCGCGTCCTGGGCGCCCGGCGTGGGGTGGGCGAAGGCGGTCTCGGAGAGGTTGACCTCGGCGGCCACCCGCTGGAGCCAGCCGTCGTCGGGGAATGCGTCCGCGTCCAGCAGCAGGACGCCCGCGGGGTTGCCGGCGAAGGGGCGGTCGGTGAAGGCGTCGACGATACGAATCCGCATGCCGGCGAGCGTACGGAGGTCCGGGCGCCACCGGCCAGGGCCAATCGGGGGGTTGTGGCCCGCGCCATGGGTGCCGCAGTCGCTTCCGCGCCCCAACCGGCGCCGGAACCGGCCCACTTGAGGGGCCGGAAGCCGGGGCGGGCCGGGTTCCCCGTCAGGCGGGCGGAGCGTCGTCGCCGAGCAGCGTGCGGACCAGGGCGCCGTGCGCGGCGAGCACGGCCCGGCACTGCGCGCGTTCCGGGTGATCGCCGTCCGGCCCCGAGAGGAGCACCGCGCGCTCGTTCCCCGGGTCGACGGGCCGGGCGAGTTCGGCCGCGACGGCGACGAGGTCGACCAGCGCGGACCGCACCGGGACCTCCGGGTCCGCGGCAAGACGGATCACGAACGGCAGGGCGGCCGGCATCGCGGCGCCCATCCGCAAGACACCGTCCATCAGGACGTTGGTGAGCACCCGCGCGGCCTCGGGGGCGGCACGCTGGTCGAGCAGCGTGTGGAGGACAGCCGGGAGCCCGCCGGGGCAGCCGGGGAAGTCGGCCCACGGCACTTCGGCGCAGCCGCGCAGCGCGGGATGCGCCGCACCGTCCCCGCCCGCGTCCGGATGGTCGCGCAGGAACCGGGCGACCATGGCCTGCTTGGCCGCGGTGTCGATCACGCACATGGTCGTCCGCCCTCCGGTCACGTCGTGCAGGGTCACCATTTTGTCTGACCGGGCCGCACCGGGTGCGCGGCGTCGAGGGCGACGGGCTGGACGGCACTTCGGTCGTCCGCGGGAAGCCGGTGCCCGGTCGCCGTGGGGCGTCCGGGCACCGGGCCGTCATGCCGCCGGGGGCGGCGGCGGTGCGAGCAGCGTTCCGAAGACCGTTTCGAAGAAGTCGTCGAAGGCCTCGCCCGAGCGGCCGGAACGCGCGGCGATCAGCGTGCCCTCCCAGGTGTTCAGGATGAACCGGGCCGTCCGTTCGGTGTCGAGGTCCGCCCGCAGGTCGCCGGCCTGCTGTGCCTCGGCGAGCGCGCCGGAGATCGACGAGGCCCACTGGCCGAGGGACGCACGGACGCCCGCGCGGATCGTCTCGCTGTGGTCGGCGATCTCGGCGCCGAAGTTGCCGATCATGCAGCCCCGGGTGAAGTCCGCGTCCACGGTCTCGTCGCGCAGGAACTCGAAGTGCGCGCGCAGCCGCGCCAGCGGCGCGGTGCCGGGTTCCGCCAGCTCGTGCGTCCGCCGGCCCGCGCCGTAGCGGTCGAGCGCGACGAGGGCCAGCGACTCCTTGCTGTCGAAGTGGTTGTAGAACGACCCCTTCGGAACGCCGGCCGCGTCCGTGATGTCCTTCACGCCTGCGGCGTTGTACCCCTTCGCGTGGAACTGTGCGACCGCCGCGTCGACGATCGCCTCGCGCATGCTCTGCCGGGCCATGGTGCCACCTCCGCACCGCAATATGGCCAGTCGTCTCTGATCTGTCAAAAATACACCCGGCAGGGCATGGCCCGCCGGGTCAGGCAGCCGCGTCCAGGACCACCCGGAAGCGGGCCTTGCCGGACATCATGCGCTCGTAGGCCTCGGGTGCCCGCGACAGGGGCATCGTCTCGACCATCGGGCGGATGCCGGAGCGCGAGCTGAACTCGAGGTTGTCCTCGTTCTCGATCGCGGAGCCGGTCAGGCTCCCGCTGATGGTGCGCGAACCGAGGACGAGGTCGGTCGTGGCGACGGAGACCGGGTCCATGGAGACGCCGACCACGACCATGTGCCCGCGCGGGGCGAGTCCGGGGACCAGCGGCGTCATCGACGTGCCGTTCGCCGCGGTGGCGACGATGGCGTCCGCGCCGCCCAGCTTGCGCAGCTGGGCTCCGGGGTCCTGCGCCGAGCTGTCGATGTAGTGGCTCGCGCCGAGTTCGAGGGCGAGCTTCTCCTTCTCCTGGCCGCGGGCGATGGCCGCGACGCGGTAGCCGAGCCGGGCGGCGTACTGGAGGCCCAGGTGGCCGAGGCCGCCGATGCCCTGGACCGCGACGAGCGCGCCGGGGCGGACGTCCAGCCGGCGCAGGGCGCTGAAGGTCGTGAGCCCGGCGCACAGCAGCGGGGCGGCGAGGGTGGGGGAGAGCTCGTCCGGTACCCGGACCAGGCCGCTGCTGCGGGTGACGAGGACCTCGGCGTAACCGCCGTCGGTGGTGGTGCCGGTCTGCGGCTGGTCGGTGCAGTTGACGAAGTCCCCGCGTCGGCAGGACGTGCACTCGCCGCAGTGCCCGCCCAGGAAGCCGACGCCCACCCGGTCGCCGACGCGCCAGGCGCTCACGCCCTCGCCGACGGCGTCGATGACGCCGACGACCTCGTGGCCGGGGACGACCGGCTGCGACGGGTCGGCCCGCAGGCCCTCCACGGCGAGCGCGTCGGAGTGGCAGACGCCGCAGGTCTCCACCCTCAGCCGCACGTGCCCGGCGGGCGGGGCGACGACCTCGCGGGTGACGAGCTCGAAGTTGCGGGCGCCTGTGACCTCGAATGCGCGGTACGTGGACATGGTTCTCCTCGACGGGTCGACCGGACCCACTGACCGTGCGCGACAACATGGCCCCTGTGAGTATGGGGGGCGGCCGAACAAAAATAAAAAAAAAAAAAAAACCAGCA
>NZ_JARAVK010000372.1:0-6382 GCF_033792765.1 Streptomyces sp. PA03-6a
GGTCCGGGCCGGGGGTCTCGGACGGCTCCGGGACGGGTGACGTGGTCGGGCGCGGCGGCGAGGGCGGCGGGTCGGCCGCCGGGGGGACGGACACCGCGGGCACGGCCGGCCCGACCCCAGGTCCCTGCCCCGGGGCGGACAGCAGGTGCAGAGGCACGGCGACGACCGCCGCCACCGCCAGGGACACCCCGGCTCCCGCGGCCGCCCGCAACAGCTTGCGCCGCGCCGCCACGCGGCGGACCTCCCGGAACCGGCCGGGCGGCGGCCCGAGCAGGACCGTGCCGGGCCGCAGCAGCGCGCTCAGCTCCGGGTCCCGCTCCTCGTCCGGGCCCTCAATGGGTGTGATCAAGGCTTCTCCTCAGTCCGGCTCGCAGCATTTCCCTGGCCGCGTGGAGGTCGGCCTTCACGGTTCCTTCCTTCCGCCCCGTCGCGGCCGCCACCTCCCGGACCGGCATGTCGGCGTAGTAGTACAGCAGGATGGGCACCCGCAGCCGCTCGGGCAGCGACTGGACGAGCATCCGCACCGAAGGGTCGGTCTGCCCGTCGCGTCCCTCGCCCTGCCCGTCGACGAGGACCTCCGCGGTGGCGCGCCGCATGGCCCGGCGTTCGCGCTCCACCTTCCGCCAGTGGTCGCGCACGATGTTGGCGGCCGTGACGTAGAGGAAGCCGCGCGGTTCGTCCACGCTCGTCCAGCGCGCCCACAGCCGGGTGAAGGCCTCCGAGGCGATCTCGTGGGCCGTCTCGTCGTCGTCGACCAGCCGCCGGCACCAGCCGGCCAGGCGGGGGTAGAGGGCGGCGAACAGCTCGGACGCCGCTTCGTCCCGGGAAGACCGTTTCAACACTCTCCACATTCCGTCGTTCATCATGCCGCAGACGTGCCACCGGACGGCCGGGCCGGATGGCGCACCGCCATCCGGCCCGGCCGCCGCTAGCCGCGGTCCCCTGAGGTCAGGGAGGCGAACACCACGACGTTGTCGCGGTATCCGCTCCCGTCGGCGGTGCGGGGGCCGCCGCAGGTGATCAGGCGCAGCTCGGGACGGTCCACGTCGCCGTAGACCTCCTGGGCCGGGAAGTCCGCCTTGGCCACCGTCCGCACCCGGTCCACGGTGAACTCCGCCGACGCGCCGTCCCGCAGCCCCGCCACGACCCGGTCGCCCGGGCGCAGCCGTGCCAGGTCCCGGAAGACCCCGTCGCCGAACCGGCCGACGGTGACGTGGGCCAGGAGCACGGACGGGCCGAGCTGCCCCGGCGTGGGGGAGTGGCGGTACCAGCCGGCGGGCGAGTGACGCGCCACGGGCGGGACCTCCACCGTGCCGTCCGGGGCCAGCCCCAGTTCCATGACCGGGGTGTCGACCCCGATCGCCGGTATCCGCAGCCGTACCGGGACCGAGCGGGCGAGCGGGGCCGGCGGGGACGGGCGCGACGGTGCGGCCGCGGGCGGCGCGGAGACGACGGACGGCGCGGCGACGGGACCGTCACCGGAGCCGCCCGCGCACCCGCCCGCCCAGGGCAGCGCGGCCAGGACCGCCAGGACCGCGGCCCACCTCGCGCCCGGGGTCATCCGGCGGTGGTGCGCCTGCGCCGCGTCACCACGAACGTGCCGCCGGCCAGGAGCAGCAGGCCGCCCCCGGCCGCCGCCACCACCGTGCCGTCCGGCCCGCTCGCGCCGGCCGGGGACTGCACGCCGGTGTCGGGCGCACCCGCCGGCACCCGGTCGACCTGACGCGGGGACGGCACCGCGGACGGCGCTTCGCTCGGCGCGGCGCTGCGCGCCGGCGCGGGCTGCGCGCTCGGCCCGTCGGCGAACGCGGGCGCCGTCCCCGCCAGCACCGCGGCGCACGCGACGGCCGCGGCGGTGAGAACACTGCTGCGCATATATCGCTCTCCTTCGTCACCCCGCCCTGCCCCCGGTGGGGCACGGGCGGGTGGTGGCAACTGATCGCGCGGAGAGACGAGGCGGCCCGGAGGCGGGTTGTAAAGAACAGGCAAAGTCGTCCTCGGGAGCTCCTCGCGGGGCCCTCGGTGAACGGCGGGCGACGCGGCGGCGACCGGCCGGAGCCGCTGTCCGGCTGGGCGTCACGGTTGGGCAACACCCAGCTCACGGCAGCAGCCGCAGACCCTGGCGAGCGCATCATGAGTTCCGGTGGGGGACGTCAAAGGGGGCGGGGAACGGTGGAGTTCACGGTAGAGCGGACGCTCAGGAGACGGGGCCGGCGGTGGGTGATCGGAGGCCTGACCACGGTCGCGCTGGCGCTGGTCTGGCTGGTCGCCTCGCGGAGCGCGACGGGCCCCCTGTTCCTGGGGTTCCTGGGGGCCCTGGGGGCCTGGAACGGGGCGAGGGACCTGCGAAGGGCGCGGAAGCCGTTCCGGCTGCGGGTCGACGCGTTCGGCATCACGCTGCACGACGCGGAACTCGCCTGGGAGCAGATCGAGGCGGTCTCCCTGTGGCACCTTCCCCACACCGGTGAGGACAGCGAGACCACCGCACCGCCCAAGCCGCGGCTCACGCTCTGGACGGCGCCCGGTGTCACGTTCCCCCGCAAGCCCGACCGCACCTGGGACAGCCGGCTGCGGTACACGCTCGTCGACTGCGAGGACCTCGACCAGAGCGTCCCGGAGCTGACGGCCGCGCTCGCCGAGCACGGCGGCGCCGCCTTCGAGACCGCGCCACGGGCCGTACGCCCGCCGATCCCGGTGACCGTGTCGGGACCGGAACTGCGCGTGCCCGGCGGGGAGCGGCAGTTCGTCGACGCCCGGCAGGCCGGCGCCTGGACCCTGGTCTGGGCGGCGCTCGGCGTCGTCTTCACCTACTCGTTCTGGGAACTCGTCCACGGCGGCTTCACCGGCCCCGAGCCCTTCGGCGCCTTCGGTCCGCTCGGCGCGATCGGCTGCTGGGTCCTCACGGGCCGCTCGTACCGGCGCTGGCGCAAGCCGCTGCGGCTGCGCGTCGGGCCGGCCGGGATCGGCATGCGCGAGGTCACCGGCGAGGAGTCGTTCTTCTCCTGGAAGGACATCGCGGCCGTCACGGTCGGCCGCCCGCCGACCACCACCGACACCCGCCCCTGGCTGGTGGTGTGGCCGCTGCCGGGCAGCCGTCCGCACAGCAACCCCTCCTACCTGGTCGACGGTCACCAGGCCTTCGCCCTGGTGCGCCTCGACCGGCTGCCCGGCGGCGCGGAGGCCGTCGTCCCGGTGGTGCGGGAGTACGCGGGGGAGCGTTACGCCGAGACGGCGTGAGCCGTCCGCGGAAAACCGGTTGCGGGGTCTCCCGGCACACCGGCTAAGGTGTCGCCGTCGGACCGAGAGCAAACCGGGAGGTGTTGGAACGATGACTGCCGTCGAGCTGGGCGCTGCCCGCATCCAGAAGATCATCACCCCCACCTCAGCGGTCGCCGGCTGACCCTGCCCGTCGCGAAGCACCCGACGGCACAACCGCGCGCGACCGCCCTCCCGAAGGGCTCTCCTCCGTTGACCAACGGATCCGTCCCGCAGCCGTCCACCGCGCTCACCGCCTACGGCTGGGACTCCTCACTCGACTCCGACTTCGCCGTCCACGCGGAGCGGGGACTCACACCCGGCCGCATCGTCCGCGTCGACCGCGGGCTGTGCGACCTCGTCCTCCCCGACGGCTCCGGCGGCCTCAAGGCCGTCCGCGCCGACACCGAGGACGTCTTCACCCGCGACCCCATGGGGATCGCCTGCACCGGCGACTGGGCCGCCGTCGACGAGACGCCGGCGACCGGTCCCGCGGTACGCGCCCTGCTGCCGCGCCGCACCACCTTCGTCCGTTCGACCTCCTCCAAGCGCTCCGAGGGACAGGTCCTGGCGGCCAACGTCGACCTGGCGGTCATCGCCGTGTCGATCGCCGCCGAACTCGACCTCGGACGGCTCGAGCGCTTCGTGTCCCTGGCGTGGACCAGCGGCGCGCAGCCGCTGGTCGTCCTCACCAAGGCCGACCTCGTCGACGACCCCGGCCACCTGCTGGACGACGCCCGCGGCGCGGCGCCCGGCGTGGAGGTCCTGGTCGTCAGCGCCGCCACCGGCCAGGGCGTGCCGGAGGTGGCGAACGCGCTGGCCGGCACCACGTCCGTGCTGCTCGGGCAGTCGGGCGCGGGCAAGTCCACGCTCACCAACGCCCTGCTGGGCCGCGAGGTCCAGGAAGTGCAGGCCAACCGCGACAGCGACGGCAAGGGCCGGCACACCACGACCACCCGCGACATGCTGCCGCTGCCCGGCGGCGGGGTGGTCATCGACACCCCGGGGCTGCGCGGCGTCGGGCTGTGGGACGCCGACTCCGGTCTCACCCGGACGTTCTCCGACATCGAGGTGCTGGCCGGGGAGTGCCGCTTCCCCGACTGCTCTCACGACTCCGAGCCCGGCTGTGCGGTCCTCGCCGCCCTGGAGGACGGCGTACTGACCCACCGCCGGCTGGACAGCTACCGCAAGCTGCTCCGTGAGAACGCGTGGATCGCCTCCCGCACCGACGCCCGGCTCCGCTCCGAGATGCGCCGCGAGTGGAAGCTGCGCTCCGCCGCGGGGCGCGAGATGTACGAGCGCAAGCGCGGCGGCGGCCACCGCAAGGTGTACTGACCGGACCCGGCCCGGCTCCCCGACGGGGAGCCGGGCCGGCGGTCATCCGGCGCCGTTGTGGCGCTCGCCGCCGCGGCGCAAGGTCAGCGGACTGCCCTCGTGCCAGAAGGTGTAGACGATGCTGCCGAGGCCGAGTGTGACGATGACGATGCCGAGGACGATCGAGTAGACCATGGCTCCTCCAGCCCGTTCGGGGTGCGTTTTACCGCACCTTCACCTTCGATGTCCGAACGTGACCTTCCCGTGGCCGTACCGTCTCACACGCGGTGCGGCCCAACTCACCCTTACCCGGCCCCAGTTGTCCGCATGTGCGGCTCATGTCGACGGCAGGCAGCCCCGGGCGACGACCCCGGCGTACCAGCGGGCGCTGTCCTTCGGCGTACGGCGCTGGCTCGCGAAGTCCACGTGCACCACGCCGAACCGCTTGCCGTAGCCGTAGGCCCATTCGAAGTTGTCCAGCAGGGACCACAGGAAGTAGCCCTGGACGTCGGCGCCGTCCGCGATCGCCCGGTGCACCGCGGCCAGGTGCGCGCGCAGGTACGCGATCCGCTCCGGGTCGTGGACCTCGCCCTCGGGATCGGCGTAGTCGTCGTACGCGGCGCCGTTCTCGGTGACCAGCAGCGGCGTGTCCGGCAGTTCGTCCCGCAGGCGGAGCAGGAGTTCGTGCAGCCCGTCGGCGTCCACCGGCCAGTCCATCGCCGTCCGCGGCCCCGGCGCCGGCACGAACCGCACGTGACCCTCGGCCCCCGGCCACGGCGACGGCCCCGCATGGCCGCCCGCGGCCACCACGGTCGGGGCGTAGTAGTTGAGGCCCAGCGCGTCCACCGGACGGGAGATCACCGCCAGGTCACCGTCCGCCACGAAGGACCAGTCCGTCAGCGCGGCCGTGTTCCGCAGCAGGTCCCGCGGGTAGGAGCCGCGGAACACCGGGTCCAGCCAGATCCGGTTGGCCAGCGCGTCGACCCGCCGGGCGGCGTCCCGGTCGGCGGTGCTCCCGGTGTGCGGGCGCACCGCCGCGAGGTTCAGCGTCAGCGACACCTGGGCCGGCACCGGGAGCCGTTCACGCAGCACGCCCACCGCGAGGCCGTGCCCCAGCAGCAGGTGGTGGGCCGCCCGCAGCGCCGCCTCCGGTTCCGTCCGGCCCGGCGCGTGCACGCCCTGCGCGTACCCCAGGAACGCCGAGCACCACGGCTCGTTCAGCGTCGTCCACAACGGCACCCGGTCGCCGAGCGCGTCCGCGACGAGCCCCGCGTACTCCGCGAAGCGCTCCGCGGTGCCGCGCACGGGCCAGCCGCCGGCGTCCTCCAGCTCCTGCGGGAGGTCCCAGTGGTACAGCGTCAGGACGGGGCGGATGCGGTGGTCCAGCAGCTCGTCGACCAGGGCGCGGTAGAAGTCGAGCCCCTTCTGCACGGCCGGGCCCCGGCCCGTCGGCTGCACGCGCGGCCACGACACGGAGAAGCGGTAGTCCGTGAGGCCCAGCTCCGCCATCAGCGCGACGTCCTCGCGCATGCGGTGGTAGTGGTCTGCGGCGATGTCCCCGGTGTCGCCGTTGCGCACCTTGCCGGGCGTGCGGCAGAAGGTGTCCCAGATCGAGGGGGTGCGGCCGTCCTCGGCGGCGGCGCCCTCGATCTGGTAGGCCGCGGTGGCGGCGCCCCACCGGAACCCTTCGGGGAAGGCCGGTGTCGTGTGCGGCGCGTTGCTCGTCCGTCGGGCTGCGGTCGTGGTCATCGGGGCTCCTTGTGTGCGATCCGTTGTCGTGTGCGGGTCGTTTGCGCCTGCGGCGGGCATCCCC
>NZ_JARAVK010000373.1:0-6359 GCF_033792765.1 Streptomyces sp. PA03-6a
CGCCGGTGGGCAGGGCCGTGATCACGGCCCCGCCCACCGGCGCTTTTCCGTGCCCCCCCCGCGGGCACGGGCGCGGCGCACGGGCATCGCGGGCACGGCCGGCGGCCTGGGCCGCGTCCGGGGGCCACAAGGGGGCCCAGAGGCCCTTCTCGGCGCCGTCCCGGCAGCGGCGCGATGGTCAAGACGTTCGCCGACGCGCTCATGTCCGCCGAGGCCGATGCCCTCTGCAACGCCGAATACGGGCAGGTCAGCGACGAACGCGTCAACCACCGCAACGGATACCGCCCGCGCGAGTGGGACACCAGGGCCGGCACGGTCGAGCTGGCCATCCCCAAACTCCGCAGCGGCAGCTACTTCCCCCACTGGCTCCTCGAACGCCGCCGCAGCGCCGAACAGGCCCTGATCTCGGTGGTCGCCACCGCCTACCCGCTCGGGGTGTCCACCCGCCGGGTCGAGAAACTCGCCGAGTCCCTCGGCGTCACCCAGCTGAGCAAGTCCCAGGTCAGCGCAATGGCCAAGCACCTGGACGAACAAGTCACCGCCTTCCACAACCGACCCCTGGACGCCAGACCGCATGCCTTCGTCCGGGTCGACGCACTGACCCACAAGGTCCGCGAAGACGGCCGCATCATCAACGTCCACGCGCTGATCCCGGTCGGCGTCAACACTGACAAACACCGCGAAAACCTCGGCCTGGACGTCGCCACCGCCGAAGACCGCGCCGGCTGGCTGACCTTCCTGCGCTCGCTCATCGCCCGCGGCCTGACCGGCGTCCAACTCGTCGTCTCCGACGCCCACGCTGGCCTCGTCGATGCGATCGGTGCGACCCTGCCCGGCGCCCATCCTTGCCCGGCAAGGTGGTCCCTATCCGTCGTCCGCGGACCGCTCCAGCCAGGCCTGCCTGGCGCATCAGACGCTCAACGGTGCACCGCGCGACCTCGGTGCCCTCGCGCCGTAACTGATGCCATGCCTTCCGCGCCCCGTAGACGCCACAGTTGACCTGATGGATCCTGCGGATCTCCTGGGTCAACTCGGCATCGCGCACCGACCGCGCCGAGGGAGGCCGACGCTTGGCCGCGTAGTAGGTGGAGGCCGAGGCGGGGGTGCCGGCCCAGGTCAAGGTGCGGCAGATCGCCTCAACGCCGAACCGTTCGCCGTGAGCATCGATGAAACGGATCAACGCGGTGGCTTCGGGTCGAGTTCGGAGGCGAAAAAAACGGCCGCGGCCTTGAGGATCTCATTCGCCCGCCGCAGCTCGGTGACCTCCTTCTCCAGTTCCCTGATCCGCTCACGTTCCTGCTGGGCGGCAGCCACCTGCGGATCGGCCTGGGCCTCGGCCTTCTTCACCCAGTGCCGCAGGGCTTCGGGATGAATCCCGAGAAGATCTCCGACCTCCCGGATGCTCCCCGACCGCCCCGGGGACTGCCTCTGCTTCTCGGCGACCATCCGCACGGCCCGCTCGATCAGCTCCGCTGGGTACTTCCTCTGCGCCGGCATGAGCGCATCCTTCCAAGGTTCAGCGCTCTGCACCGAACCCGGAGCGATTCAGGTACGTCCTGGCAACCGGCTGGCTCGGGCACGCCGCCTGGGATCTGCTCCACCACCGCACCAAGGCGGTTGTCCCCCGGGCGTGGGCGGAGTGGTGCTTCGTCGTCGACCTGCTCGGCGCCGCCGCGATGATCTTCATTCAGTAGCCGTACGGCCCTGGACCGCGACACCCTCGACCCGTACCTGGTGCGCACCGAGATCCCCGACGCCGTGGTGGACCTGGCCCATCAGCTCCGCGAGCGCCGTCAGGTCGCCCGGGGCATCGCTCTCGGCGTGTCCTTCTCCGGTGGCAGCAGCATGTCCCGGTCCCGGACCCTGGCCGAGCCGAGCGCGTCCACCGACGACCTGCGGGACGCGGCGATGGCAGTGTTCGAACGTCTCGGCCTGGAGCGGGCCCGGGTGCGCAGGAGTCCGCGTCGAGCACCCGGTGGACGCGGCGGGCACACCACAGCAGCTCAGCCTCGACCCCGGGCAGGAGAACAGCCGGCGCCGCCTGGACCCGGTCGTCGACCGGGTCAATGCCCGCTCCGGGCCGGGCACCGTCACCCGGGGCACACTCGCCCCCCGCCGCCGCAGCGCCTGACCCAGGGCGGCCCCGGTGGGTATCGCGCGGGGCGCTCGTTGAAACTCCCCACTTCGTTGAACGCTGGACGAAGTAGGGCGACATCGGCCTTGCGAATCGAAGAGGCCCTACCCCCCTGGGGTAGGGCCTCTCGGCCGTCTGCGCGGGCCTCTTCGGGCCGCCGCACACAGGCTATCGGCGCATGCTCTCTGATCGGGAGCGAGACCGAACGATATGCCGTCCTACAGACGGGATGTCAGGATCCGACGTGGATCCGGCCCCGCGTCCGATCGGGTCGTCTTTCTGCTCAGCCGATGCGCGCCTGATGTACCGGGCTTCCGATTGAGCCATGAATGAAGTGATAAGTGGGATTAATTGCCGCTTGTCACTCCATCGAGCTCGAAGGAGACGCACGATGCGTCGTTTCACGGCAATGGCGCCGGTCGCGGCCACGGCGCTCGCCGCGGTCCTCGCCTACGGACCGCTCGCGCAGGCCACTTCCCCGGACCGCGACCCCGGCCCGCATGGTGACGGCGAGAAGGTCATCAAATTGGACGACTCCGTGAGGGAATTCGCCGCCATCGACGTGGGTGGCCCGGGCATGAGCCTCGGTGACGAGGCCATCGGCTTCTCGGACTTCTTCCAGAACGGTCGCAAGGTGGGCACCGGCGGCTTCGTCTGCACCGTCGTCAGCCTCCAGAAGAGTCTGCGGCAGTGCGAATCCACCCTCCGGCTGGCCCAGGGCGACATCACCCTGCAGGGCTTCGCGCCGTTCATCGTCAGCTTCCCGACCAGGTTCACGCTCGCGATCACCGGCGGTACCGGCGCCTACCGCGACGCCCGTGGCTATATGGACGGCGTCAACATCGACTCCTCACACGCCAGGCTGACCGTCCACCTCACCAGGTGACCTCCGGGCGCCGCTCGCCACGGCCCGGGGTACGGCGGAACCGGAACCCAGGGGCGGCCTAACCCCGCCGCACCGCCGCACGACGCTCCGCGCCCGGAAACCGGGACCGGAAGCGAGACCCGCCCGCGCGGGAGCGCGCGCCCGCCGCCGTCGCCGTAGTGCGACAACCCGAAGGGCCCAGGTCACCGAGGTGACCCGGGCCCTTCGGCACTGATTCGGGGTGAGCTGCGGGAACAGTCCGTACACGACGCTCGGACGGATCTCCGGCCGGTCGACGTAGCCGCAACCGTGCGGGCAGGGCACCCACTTCCAGCGCTGGGCGCGCGGGGACCGCAAGGACTCGCAGGAGCGGTCGGGCTCCTCGGCAGTACAACAGCGCCGCACACAGCCGCGCAGCCCGCAGCCCGCAGCCCGCAGCCCGTACACAGGGTGCGCCGACTGGACGGTGATGCGTACTGGCTCAGGGCTTGAGGATCAGCTTGCCCGTGGTGGCCCCGCTTTCCAGGAGACGGTGCACCTCGGCGGCCTCGGCCAGGGGGAAGGCGCGTGTGGCCGGTACGCGGACCCGTCCCGAGCCGACCCACTCGATGAGCTGCTGCAGGGCCGCGATCGCGGTCGGCAGCCGCAGCTCGAACCACGGGCCGAGGTTGAAACCCACCACCGACTGGTTGGGGGCCGGGTCGTAGAGCCACGGCAGGATGGCGGTCTCGTCCAGCCGGCCGGGGGTTCCGCTGACCGACCCGAATACGACCAGGCTGCCGAAGGGCGCGAGGAGCCCGAGGGACTCGCTCAGCCGGTCACCGCCGGACATCTCGAGCGCCGCGTCGACGCCCGTGCCGCCGGTGAGATCCCTGACCGTCTTCACCCAGTTGGGATCGCTGTAGTCGATGGCGTGGTCGGCGCCGAAGTCGAGGGCGATCTGCCGCTTCGCCTCCGTGCTCGCTCCTGCGATGACGTTGCCGGCGCCCAGGAGTTTGGCGATCTGCACCGCGTATCCGCCCACGCCGCCGGCCGCGGCCGGGATGAACACGCTCTGGCCCTCCTTGATGCCGAGGGTCTCGGTGAGCATCACGGTCGCGGCGAGCCCCGCCACCACGATGCCCGCCGCCGCGTCGGGCTCAAGCCCCGGGGGGATGGGGATCACATTGGGAGCGAAGGCGACGGCGAGTTCCGCGTACCCTCCGGACGCGTCCGCGCCGACCATCGCGAACACGGGCGTGCCCACGGCGGGACCGTCAACGTTCTCTCCCAGGGCCACGACGGTGCCGGACACCTCCGCGCCAGGGACAAACGGCGACGGCGTGGGAACGGGGTAGTCGTCGCCGCGCCGGCGCATGACATCGGAGAAGTTCACCGCGGCAGCCTCGACACGGATCAGGATCTGTCCCGGACCCGGTTGCGGATCGGGCAGGTCCACCAGACGCAGGACCTCCGGGCCGCCTTGTGCGGTCATTTGAATGGCTTTCATCATGTACTCCAGTTGGGGTGGGTGACCGGCGTCCGGCTAGAGGGCCTGGACACAGGTGGTGGCGACCGGCTTCTTGTCGGGCCGGGGGTCGGCAATCGGGGCGATGCTCAAGTCGGCGAGGACCTTTGTGGTCTGGCCCGGTACTGCAACGCGGCGAAGTCGTCGAGCGCGCGAAGGGTTCCGGATGCCGCCGATGATCGGCTCGGCCCCGGCTCCATCGGCTTTCGCAGTTGACTCGGCGTTGCGTACGACGGCCACGGCCATGCGTCCGTGCTCCAGCAGCACCCGCAGTACGGGGCCGCCCACGAATCCGGTTGTTCGTGTCAGCAGAACACTCACCTCGATCGCTTCCCTGCTCCAGTGGTTTAGCTGTTCGAGACAGGTAACCAGACCGGAGCCACCATCCATTCCCATCCCGGCAGAATTCTTCTCGTGCCTGTCGCAGACAGCGATCGATGCATCTCGGGTCGACCCCGGAAGTCGGCCACGGTAGGGGGTGGCGGGCGGGGGGCCTTGCCCCTGTCCGGAACAGCTATCATGCGAGGATGACATCGGCGCGGGAGGGCAGAGGGCGCGTGGCGTCGCCCACAGCTGCGGCCAGCGGCCCCATCAGCAATGCCCTCATCCGAGTGACGCGGCTGCACGTGATGCGAGCCCGCCAGTTGTTCCGGGACCTGGGCCTGCACCCCGGTCACGAGCTGCTGATGATGCACTTGTGGGACACGGGCCCGCGGCGGCAGTCCGACCTCGCGGCGACCTTCGATACCGACTCGGCCTCGATGACCCGGACGGTCCAGCGCCTGGAACGAGCCGGATTCGTCCGCCGCTGGCCCGACCCCAGCGACGGGCGGGCCACCCTCGTCGAGACCACCCCCGCCGGCATGGCGCTTCGCCTTCAGGTCGAGAAGCTCTGGGCCGACCTGGAGGAGATGACCACTGGCGGGATGACGGAAGAGGAGCGCCGGGTGCTCCTCCACGGCCTCGAACGGGTGGAGGACAACCTGGCGGCCGGCCAACGGACCGACCCAGCGAGTGCCGACTAGCCAACTGGCAGGCGGGCTTCCTTGGGCCGGAGCGAGGAAGCCGAGGCCGAACTGCGCGCCGCGTTGGAAGGCCTCGCCCGCTTCCTAGGGCCCGAGCACACCAGAACCAACAAGACCCGACGCGTGCTCGCCGATGTACTTGTCAGTCTGGGCCGGATTGAGGAGGCAGAGACCCAGGCGCGCACCGCCCTCGACATCCAGATCCGCGCCTTGGGCGCCGAGCACCTCAACGTCCTGGAGAGCCGCAACGACCTCGGCATACTGCTGCGCAAACTGGAGCGGTACGAGGAGGCTGAGGCCGAACACGCCGAAGTCCTGGAAGCCCGCACACGACTGCTGGGCCCGAGCACCCCTACACGCTGACCAGCCGGAACAACCGGGCCGTCGCGCTGTCCGGCATGGGACGCAACGAAGAGGCAGCCCTCGAGTACCGCCATGTACTGGAAGCACGCACCCGGATACAGGGCCCCGACCACCCAGAGACACTCCGCAGCCACCACAATCTCGCCGTCACACTCGCGGATTCGGGCCTCTTCGACGAGGCAGAAGCCGAACTGCGCATCGCCCTGGACGGCCGGACCCGAACCCTGGGCCCCGAGCACCCTCACACGGTCATCAGCCGCGACACTCTGGCCAACGTCCTCCGCGAACAGGACCGCCACGGCGCCGACCGCGTACATCATCAGTGACCGAACACGGGCCTTGACCCCGGATCTTGGACACACGAGACACTGGATCCTGAGGATCTGAGAACGGACATCTCGTGGCCATGAAGAACTATCCGCCGCAGTTCAAGGCGGACGCGGTCGCGCTGTACCAGTCGCGGCC